>DATIEW010000030.1:0-19837 GCA_035455585.1 Vicinamibacterales bacterium
ATCTTCTCCCCTGCCGCACGGGCCTGCCGGACCGTGGCGCCGTTCAGCTCGAGAATCAGGTACGGAACCGCGAGATCACGCATCGCGCGCGCGACGAGCTGGCCGCCGATCCCGAAGCCGAGCACGATGACGTGCCCGCTGATGCTCGGGATGCCGCCGTCGGCGAACGCCCGGCCGCGCCGGCCCTCGCGCACGCGGATCCACGACGCGATGGTGGGAGCGGCCGTCAGCAGCGACGGTGTCACGATCATCGTGGCGACGCTGGCGCCGAGCAGCGTCTGCCACAGCTCCGCCGGCAGCAGACCGGAATCGAGGCCGGCACGCCCCAGAATGAACGAGAACTCGCCCACCTGCGACAGTCCGATCGCCGACGTGACCGCCACGCGCAGCGGACTCATCGCCGCGACGAGCGCCCCGGTGGCGATCACCGTCTTGCCCAGGATGATGGCCCCGGCGACGCTGGCGACCATCGGAAGGTGGCCGGAGATGGATCGTGGATCGATGAGCATGCCAAGCGAGATGAAGAAGAGCCCGGACAGCACGTCGCGAAGGGGGCGCACTTCCGCGTAGGCCTGGTGGCTGAACTCGCTCTCGGCCAGCATCAGGCCGGCGAGGAACGCGCCGACGGCCATCGACAGACCGACCAGCGTCCCGAGCCAGGCCGTGCCGACGCTGGCCACCAGGATTGCGAGCGGAAAGGCTTCGCGCCGGCGGCTCGCCGTGACGAACCTGAGGAGCGTCGGCAGCACGAGCCGGCTGGCTCCCGCCACGGCCGCAATCGCGACGAGCGCCTTGCCGAGCGCTACCGGCACGGCCGACAGCGGCGTCTGGCCGGACAGAATCGGGACCAGGAGCAGCAGCACAACGATCGCGAGATCCTGGAGGAGAAGGACGCCGACCGTCAGCCGGCCGTGCGGGGCCGACAGCTCGTTCCGCTCGGCCAGCCCCTTCAGGACGATGGCCGTGCTGGAAAGTGCGACGAAGAGGCCGATGAACGTGGCTAGCGGCGTCGAGACGTTCATGGTCAGGGCGAGCGCGAGGCCCACCACCGCCGCCGTGCCGATGATCTGAAGGAAGCCGGCCACGAGGATCGTCCGCCAGATCTGCCGCATCGCCGCCAGCGAGAAGTCGAGCCCCACAGTGAAGAGAAGCAGGACGATTCCGATTTCCGCCAGCATGTCGACTTCTTCCGGCGTGCTGATGATCCGGATGCCTGCCGGGCCTGCCACGACACCCGCCAGCATCATCGAGACGATCGACGGCACGCGCGCCCGCGCGAGCGTGACGACCAGGAGCAGCGCGACCCCGTAAGTCAGAACCAGGTCGGCCAGCAGGGAATGGTCGGGCATGTCGAATGCTGAATCTGAAGGCAGAATGCTGAATGAACGAGGATGCTGAGTGCTGAATGCTGAATGAAGAGTAGGTCACATTCAACGTTCAACATTCAACACTCGGCGACATTCATCCAGCATTCAGCATTATCCCCATCCGTCCCTCGACCTCCCCCCTTGGCAGTAGGGTCGCACCTGGTTTTTGCGTTTTTACCCCAGGAAATACACTACTCGCCTCCAGTACCGACTTGACTCAGCCCCCCAAGGCGCGTAGGGTGACTCTACCCCCCGGTGGACTCAGGATCGCACGGGCGCAAGCACGGCCGCCGGGAGCTTGTACGTCTGCTGTCAGGGAGGAGGATGGTCAGATGAAGTGCAGGATTGTCTTGTTCCTTTTGGTGGCCACCATGGCCACGGCCGGTCCGGCGTGGGCACAGGGTGGCACGACGTCGACGCTGGCCGGCGTCGTCGTCGACAGCGCCGGCGGCGTCGTGCCGGGCGCTGACGTGCAGATCAAGCACAACGCCACGGGGGTCACCCGGTCGGCGGTCAGCAATTCCCAGGGAGCCTTCTCGTTCCCCGGTCTCAACATCGGCACCTACACCGTCACGGTCACGCTGCAGGGCTTCAAGACCTTCGTGGCCAACGACGTCGTGCTGACGGCGGGCTCGCCGGCGGACGTCCGCGCGGTGCTCGAGGTCGGCGGCATCGAAGAGCAGGTGGTCGTCTCGTCGCAATCGGAAATCGTCCAGACCCAGTCGACGGTCATCTCGTCGACGATCAACGCCAACCAGATCGTCAAGCTACCGCTGACGAGCCGCGGCGCGCTGGACTTCGTCACGCTGCTGCCAGGCGTCACCACGGTCGCCGGCAACCGCCAGTCCCAGATCAACGGGCTGCCGCGCGCCGCGATCAACATCACGTTCGACGGGGTCAACGTCCAGGACAACACGCTGCGGAGCACCGACGGCTTCTTCGTCATCGTCCAGCCCCGGCTCGACGCGATTGAAGAGGTGACGGTCACGACCGCCACTCAGGGTGCCGAGAGCGCACAGGGCGGTGTGCAGATCAAGTTCGTGACGCGCTCGGGGACGAACGACTTCTCGGGCAGCGGCTACCACTACTACCGCAGCGACAAGCTGAACGCGAATACCTGGATCAACAACCGCAACGGCGTGGACAAGATCCCGCTCAAGCAGAACCAGTTCGGCAGCCGGGTCGGCGGTCCGATCGTCATCCCGGGACTCGTCGACGGCCGGAACAAGGCGTTCTTCTTCGTCAACTACGAGGAGTTCCGCCAGCCCGGCGCCGTGACGCGTACCCGCACCTTCCTCAACCCGGATGCGGCGCAGGGGATCTTCCGCTACAGCGGAGGCGAGGTGAACCTCCTGACGCTGGCCGGCAACGCCGGGCAGACCAACACGATCGACCCGACGATTGCGGCCCTCCTGTCCGATATCCGGGCGGCCACCACGACGACCGGGTCCGTCGAGGATCTCGACGAGAACCTGCAGCGCCTCCGCTACAACGTGAACACGGAGTCGCTCAGGCGCTACCCGACGGTGCGCATCGACTACAACATCACCGAAAAGCACCGCTTCAGCAGCGCGTACAATTACAACTACTTCACCGACTTCCCCGACACGCTGAACAACCGCGACGCGACGTTCCCCGGCTTCCCGGTCGAGGCGGGGCAGACGTCCGAGCGCATCCTCTTCAGCAACTCGCTCCGGTCCACGATGACCAGCAACCTCGTGAACGAGGCGAGGGTCGGCTACAGCGGCTCGCCCGTGACATTCTTCAAGGAGTTCAGCACCGATATGCTCACGGGGTCGCTGGTCAACTCCAAGGGCTTTCACGTCGCGTTCCCGACCGTGAACTCGGCCCTTACGAGTCCGACACAGAACCTCACACCGTCGTCCCGGAACGCCTCGAACATCCTGATCGAGGACACGGTCACGTGGCTCAAGGGCAAGCACAGCCTGAGCACCGGCGGATCGTGGACGCAGTACAGCCTCTGGCTGAAGAACCAGACGCTGGCGCCAACACTCAGCTTCGGCGTCATCACCGGCGACCCGGCCGCAACGCTCTTCACGGGGACCAACTTCCCCGGGGCGTCGAACACCAACATCACCGCCGCGCAGAACCTGTACGCGCTGCTGACCGGCCGCGTCACTCAGATCGCCGGCAACGCCGGCCTGAACGAGGGCACCAACGAGTACGAGTACCTCGGGCTTCGCACGCAGCGGTCACGGATGAACGAGGCCGGCTTCTTCGTGCAGGACTCGTGGCGCGTCCGGCCGGACCTCACGCTCAACCTCGGCCTGCGCTACGAGCTGCAGTTCCCGTTCTACCCGCTGAACGACAGCTACTCGACCCCAACGCTCGCGAGCTTCTGCGGCGTCTCGGGCACGAACCCGCAGACCGTCTGCAACCTGTTCCAGGCAGGGTCCCTGCCCGGTCAGGCGTCGGAGTTCTACAACTTCGGCAAGGGGACCGCGGCGTACGATACGGACTGGAACAACCTTGCGCCGAGCGTCGGCCTCGCCTGGACGCTGCACGGCTCTCAGGGGCCCTTCGGACTGGTGTTCGGGCGGCAGGAAGGGGATTCCGTCCTCCGCGCCGGGTACACGCGCGCCTACAGCCGGGAGGGGATGGCGAACTTCACCAACCGCTTCGGCAACAATCCCGGCGTCACCATCACCGCCACCCGCAGTCAGGCTCTGGGGAACCTGGGAACTCTGCCAGTGCTCTATCGTGAGGACGCCAGCCTGGGCGCGCCTCCCTTCCCGGCGACACCGGAGTATCCGCTGAGGTCGCCGATCACGGACAGCACGAACATCTTCGATCCCGGCATCCAGGTTCCGTACGCGGATTCCTGGACGGTCGGGTTGCAGCGCTCGCTCGGGCGCAACACTGCCGTGGAAGTCCGCTATGTCGGTACGCGGTCGCGCGAGAGCTGGGCCACGCTGAACTACAACGAGATCAACATCTTCGACAACGGGTTCATCAACGAGTTCAGGCAGGCCCAGGCCAACCTGCAGGCGAACCTCCTGGCGGGACGTCCTGCATCGTTCGCCTATACGGGCGTGCCCGGCACGGCACCGCTGCCGACGGTCTACGCCTACTTCCACGGAACGGCCGGCAACGTCAACGACCCGGCGTCGTACACGTCGTCCAACTTCACGAACAACACGTTCCTCAACCCGCTGGCGACCTTCAATCCGAACCCGTTCTCGTTCGCCAGCAACCTCTACGACAACGCGACCCGGCGCACCAACGCCACCAACGCGGGGATCCCGATCAACTTCTTCCTGGCCAACCCGGCGCAGCAAGGAGGCGCGCAGCTCACGACCAACATCGGCAAGTCCGACTACCACTCCCTGCAGCTCGAGCTGCGGAGGCGGCTGGCGAACGGCCTGCAGGTCAATTCGAGCTACGTCTTCGGCAACATGAAGGTCTCGCAGTGGGAGACGCACCGCCGGCCGATCTTCATGGTGAGGGACGCGGGTGATCCCGGTGACATCACCCATGTCTTCAAGCTCAACGCGATCTACGAGCTGCCCTTCGGCCAGGGCCGCCGTTTCGGCGGCAACGTCAACGGCGCGATGGACCGCGTCATTGGCGGCTGGTCGGTGGCGCTCGTCTCCCGCATCCAGAGCGGACGGCTCGTCGACCTCGGCAACGTGCGCCTGGTCGGCATGACCGCGAAGGACGTGCACAACATGTTCAAGCTCCGGATCGACGACACGGGCAAGCGCATCTGGATGCTGCCGGAGGACGTGATCAACGAGACGATCAAGGCCTTCAGCGTCAGCCCGTCGTCGCTCACCGGCTACGGGTCCTCGGGTCCCCCGAGCGGGCGGTACTTCGCGCCGGCCAACGGCCCGGACTGCATCGAGGTGGACAACGGCGCCGACTACGGCGAGTGCGCGGGCCGCTCGCTCGTCGTGACCGGACCGACGTTCCACCAGCACGACGTCAGCATCACGAAGCGCATCAACATCGTGGGACGCATCAACTTCGAGTTCCACGCCGAGATGCTGAACGCGTTCAATAACCACAACTTCGTTCCGGTCGGCGGCATCGGCAGCACGCTGGCCAACTACGAGGTCACCGCGGTGACCGGCACCAACCAGGCCCGTGTCATCCAGCTCGTTTCGCGTATAAACTGGTAGACTATCGGCGTCTGGTATGATGGCCGGGCCGGCTGGGCTGCACAACCCGGCCGGCCCGGTTCAGCCGCCGCCCGGCCGGATCCCGCAGATGCCTCCTCCACGTCTGCGGGCCGGACGGGTGGCGGTTTTTTCTTAAGGAAGAAGGAAGAAGGTAAGGAACAAGGGGGCCTGCCAGCTCGAGGTCTCGGATCCCGTCGATCTGTCCCGTTGAATCGACCTCGGCCGTTCACTCCAATCCGGTGGATGCGCACCGGCGGAATACCCCCATTCTGCTGCTACCGACGTGGGCCGGGCGATTGCACCGGGTCCCACCCGCCTGACCTGAGCGACACGTTACAGATCCGATATTGGTGCCGGCGCCGGCAAAAGGAAGAGGTGCTGCGTCTGAACCTGTAGGTTCGCATCGCGCACTTCCCGGGAGGCACCGACATGAAGCGCACACTCGTAGGCTGCCTGGCCGCGCTCGCCGGCGCGCAGGCTGCCCTCGCCCAGGAGCCCGCACGCCCGGACGGATGGGTGATTCTGTCGCTCGATCAGTATCACTCGCTCCGCTCGCGCGCCTATCCCGCGCCGCCAGCGCCGCCGTCACCGCCCGTCGAGGCGACGCTCACCCGCGTGGACTACGACCTGCGCGCCGCCGGCGACACCGTCACCGGCGAAGCGCGGCTGACGATCGACGTCCTCAAGCAGGGCTGGGCGAGCGTGCAGGTACCGCAGGGGCTGCTCGTGCGCGCGGCGCGACTCGATGGACGCCCAATCGCGATCGTCGACGACAAGCCGGCGAGAGTCCTGATCTCGGCCAGCGGCCGTTCGATGCTGACGCTCGACATCGTGGCGCCGGTCGTTTCGGCCGGCACTACCGAGTCGCTGACGCTGCCCGCTGCCGGATCCGCGGTGTCGGCGGTCACTCTCACCGTGCCGCGCAGCGGGGTGGATCTGGCGGCCGCCGGCGGCATCGTCGTCGAACGAAGCGAGACGTCGTCGGAGAGTCGCTGGGTGTTCTACGGCGCGCCGGGTCAGAACATGAACTTTTCCTGGGCCCGCAGGGCGGACGACCGGCGCGCGACGCTGCCGCTGAGGGTCAGGGCAAGGATTACGCAGCTCGTGTCGCTCGGCGAAGAGTCGACCCTCGTGACGGCGAGCGTGCGCGTCGAGATCATGCAGGGCGCCGCGCGCGAGATCGTTCTCGGCACGCCGGACGGCATGACGGTCAACCACGTCACCGGCTCGTCGGTCGGCGACTGGACGCACGCGAAGGGAACGTTGACCGTCTCGTTGCTCGAACCGGTCGTGGGCACGACGTCGTTCGTGGTGGCCGCCGAGACCCGGACTCCACGCGATGGATCCATCGACGTTCCCCTCATTCGCATGCCTGGCGCAGAGCGCGAGAGCGGAGGCGTGGCGGTGGACGTCGCGGGAGCCGGAGAGATCCAGGAGCGGCTGCCCCGCGGCCTCGACCCGGCTGACGCGTCCGAACTGGGCGACGTCGTATCCGGACGCGAATCTCCGTCGATGGCGGCGTTCCGGTTCCGGCCGCTCGCGGGCGGCGCGCCCCGCGCGCTGACCGTCACCGTGTCGCGGTACACGCCGCAGGCAGTGCTCGTCGCGAACATCGAGGAGGCCCGCTACGAGGCGCTGGCCGGCGATGACGGCAAGACGCTCGTTCGCGCCCGCTATGCGGTACGCAACAACCAGCGCAGCTTCCTCGCGCTCGCGCTGCCCGCACGCTCGGTGCTCTGGAGCGCGGAGCTTGCCGGCCGCCCCGTTCGTCCGGGCCTCTCGCCCGAGGGGCACCTGCTGCTGCCGCTGCAGAAGGCGCGATCGGGCGAAAGCGCGCCGGCGTTCGTCGTCGAGCTGGTCTACCTGCAGCAGCACGGCGCGTGGGCGGACAGGGGCCTGGCGAGCATCGATCTGCCGTCGGTCGATCTGCCTGTCTCGCGCGCGGGGCTGACCGTCCGTCACTCGCCGCGCTACCGGGTCGAGCCCCGGCCGGGCACGTTCCGCGTCGAGACCGATACAGGGCCGTGGAGCACGGTCCTCGGCATAGACGTCTCGACTGCGAGCGCGCCGCCGCTGCCGCCCGCGCCGACGTCCCAACCGGATGCCGCCGCCGCCGCTGCCCGATCCCTCTTCGATCGTCTCGCCCAGGAATCAGGGCGCACCATGGCCGGCGTCGTGCCGGTCAATGTCACGCTTCCGGAGTTCGGCCCGACGTTCTTCGTCGCCGCCGAGCTCACGCCCGAGAGTCATGCGCCGGCCCTCGAGATCGACTACCGGCGCATCGGCGGATGATCCGAGAGCGAGGTGTGAGATGGAAACCAGAGTAATGGACGGGCGCATCGCAACGGTGGATCCGCTCCAGCGCCTGCACTCGAACCACCCGGTACACCGACGTCCATCTGCCCGCGCGATGCTGATCGGAGTCTTGATCGTCTGCGCGACGCTCATGGCGGATCCCGCCGCGGCACAGGAGCGCATTCCAGTTGGTCCGGCCAGCACCGTCACGCTCTCGCGCACCGACTACGATCGGCTGCTCGACCTTGCCTCGCGTCGCCCTGACGATCCCGATGTTCCGCCTGTACCGGCGGCGCTGACTCGCGCCGACCTTCAGGTGCGCGCCGCCGACGGGATGGCGCGCGCGACGATGACGGTGGCCGGCGAGGTGTTCCGAACGGGTGCCGTGAAGGTTCCTCTGATCGCGGGCGCCACGCTGACCGACGCGCGTCTGGACGACCGGCCGCTGCCGCTCGTCGCCGATCCGGGTTCCGGAACCAGGACTGCGGGATCCGGAATGACCGTCGCCGGGATCATCGCAGGCCCCGCAGCGTTTACGGCCACGCTCGAATGGGCGGCGCCGCTGGAGCTCGCGCCCGGACGGGCCTCGTTCGTGCTGCCGGTCCCCCCGGCCGGCTCGGCCACGGCCACGATCGACCTTCCCGGAGAGCAAGCCGACATCCGCATCGCCCCGGGCCTGGTGCTCGGACGCACCTCCGCGCAGGGGCGTACGCTGGTCGAGGTCACGCTCGATCCCGGAACGCCGGCGCGCGTCTCCTGGTCGACGCGCGATGCGCCGGCCGCTCGGCCGCGCGAGACGCGCATGCTGGCCGACGTCAGGACGCTCGTGGCGATCGGCGACGCGGATCTGCGCCTGCTCGCGCTCATCGACGTCACGATCGTGCGGGGCAATCCGGCGGGAATCGACCTGCAGCTGCCCGCGGGCTACCAGGTCACCGGTTCATCCGGCACGTCGCTCGAGCGAACCGAAGAAACGCCCGGGCGGCTCCGGCTCGTCGTCACCAACGCGGCTCTTCCGCGCCACCAGTTCCTGATCAGCCTCGAGCGGGCCGCCGCGAGCGGATCGTTCCGGCTCGAGACCGGCTTCCCCAGCGTGCCGCTCGCGCAGCGCGAGACCGGCGAGATTGGCATCGTCGGGGTAGGCACGCTGGCGGTGTCGCCGGCGGCCGAGCAGCCGGGCATGCGCCGGATGGACGTGCGCGAGGTCGCGCCGGTGCTCGTATCGGCGGCGCGCCGGCCGCTGCTCGCCGCGTACCGGTACCACCGCGGGCCGTCGGGCCCGCCCGCGCTCGCGCTCGACGTCACGCGGTTCCCGGACGCCGGCGTGCTCGCCGCGATTGCCGAGCGCGCCGTCGTCACGACGCTCGTCACCGGTGAGGGGCGCACGCTGACCGAGATCTCGCTCTCGATCAGGAACCGCGCGCAGCCCTTCGCGAAGGTTGCACTGCCGGAGGGCGCGTCGGTGCTGTCGGTCGAGGTCGCCGGGGCGCCGGCCCGGCCCGTTCACGGCGCCGACGGCGTGCGCATCCCGCTGCTCCGCGCCGGACACCGGCCGAACGGACCCTACACCGTATCGTTCGTGTACCTGCACGCGGGGACCCCGTTCGAGAAGAAAGGGAATCGGCAGATGTCGCTCCCCAGGATGGACCTGCCAATCACGCTCGTCGAATGGGAGCTGTTCATTCCGGATCGCTACCGCGCGGATCGGTTCGACGGCGATCTCATCGCCGCGGATCTCGTCGAACGGTACCGGATCGCGCAACATGTCAGTGGCTCCGGTGTATCGCTCGCGGCCGGCTACGGAGGGGGATCGGGCGCCGCCGGCGGCCGCCCGGTGCCGGCCCTGGTCGCCGGCCAGATTGGCGGTCGCGTAGTCGATGCCATGGGTGCAGCTCTGCCCGGCGTCACAATCACCGCCGAAGGATCCGGACAGGCCCAGAAAGTCCTATCGGACGTGAATGGATGGTATGTGATCGGGGGTCTGCCGTCCGGCCCCGTTACAATCACCGCGCACCTCCAGGGGTTGAAGACCGCGAGCCGCGTTGTGTCCTTCGATCAACAGCCCAGCCAGGTGGATCTGTCGATGGCAATCGGCGAAATCGAGGAAGCGATCGTGGTCTCCAGCACGCCGATCGCCAGGACCGAAACCCGCGACGATGTGAGGCGCAAGCAGGCCGCGGCGAACGAGCCATCGCTGAACGTGCAGAGCCTGCAAAGGCGCGCAGCGGGCGTGCTGCCGATCCGCATCGACGTGCCGCGCGCGGGAACGTCGCACCGGTTCATCAAGCCGCTCGTCATCGACGAGGAGGCCATAGTGAGCTTCAGGTATCGACGGAGGTAGCTCGGGGCCGGGATCGGGGGGTCGGATCCGGGATCCGAGTCGCTGCCGGCAATGGGCAACCCACCATCGGCAGAAGGCGACTGCTGGGGGCTGCGGGGACCCCGGACCCCGGATTCGACCTACTCGGCCCGAAGCACCGTCATCGGCTCGACGCGCGCGGCGCGACGTGCGGGCAGATAACAGGCGGCTGCCCCAGCCAATGCCAGCAGCGCTGCGGCCGCTGCATGCGTCAGCGGATCCAACGGCACCACCTCGAACAGGAACCCGCGAAGCAGCCCCGACACGGCCCAGGCGCCGGCAAGGCCTGGAATCAAGCCCAGCGCCACCGGAAGGAGCCCGTTGCCGACCGCGAGCCGCACGAGCTGCGCGGGCTCGGCCCCAAGGGAAATCCTGATCGCAATCTCCCGCACGCGTTCCGTAACCGTGCGCGACACGACGCCCGCGAGACCCGCCAGCGCAAGCAGCACCGCAACGGCCGCGAAGCCGGCCGTCGCGACCATGTAGAACCGCTCTTCGGCCGTGCTTGCCGCGACCACCCGGTCCATCGTCGTAATGTTCTCCACCGGCTGCTCGGGGTCGACGACGCGGACGGCATCGCGGACTGCCTGGGCGACTCCTGAGACGCCTTGTGCCGGCCGCACGACGAGGCAGACGATTTCGTTCGCCTCCTGCGCGCGCGGCAGGTAGACGGCGCCCATCGCCGGCCTCGCCACATCCGCGGTTCGTACATCGGCGACCACGCCGACGATTTCCGCTTCCTCGGACCCGACGTCCAGGCGGCGGCCAACCGGGCTCACCTCGCCGAACACCTCGCGGCCGTACTGTTCCGACACGATCACCACCCTCGGCGCACTCTCGTCGTCGGAGGCACGGAATCCGCGTCCGGCGAGCCGGCGGATCCTCATCACGTCGAAGTACTCCGGATCGACCGGCCGGAAGTGGGCGGCCCTGGCGCGGCCCTCACCGACCGGTTCCATCGCCCTCAAGAAATCGACGCCCCGGAAGGGCACTGCGGACGTCATGCTGGCCTCGAGAACCCCAGGCACTGCCCGGACGCGCTCCATCACGTCGCGCTGGAACGCGGCCATCCGCCCCGGCAGGTGATGTCTTGGATTCAGCAGGCGCATCTCCATCGTGATGAGACCCTCTCCGGAGAATCCGAGATCGACGTGCTGCAGTCGCCAGAAGCTGTTCAGGAAGAGGCCGGCCGTCACGAGCAGCACGAACACGACGGTCACCTGGGCGGCGACGATGGAACGGCGCCAGCGGGTAACGACGCGATCGGCGGTGACGGTGCCGCCGGACCGCCGCAGGCCCGCCTGCACGTCCCGGCGGCGCGCGTGCCACGCCGGTGCGAGACTGCAGAGGACGGCGGTCGCCACCGATGCGGCGAGCGCAAAGCCCAGCACCCTCGTATCGGTCACCATCTCGTCGCCGCGCGGAACGACAGGCGGGACGAGCGCGCGAATCGCAGGCATCAGCGTCCACGCGAGTCCGGTTCCCAGCATCCCTCCCGCAGATGCCAGCAGCAGGCCCTCACAGAGCATCTGACGCGCAACACGGAACCGCCCCGCGCCGAGCGCCGTCCGCAGCGCCACCTCGCGCCTGCGATCCACGATGAGCGCCATCAGGAGGAGCGCGACGTTCACGCAGGCGATCGTCAGGACGAGGATTGCGCCCGACAGCAGCAGGAGCATGCCCGACCTGACCGACGAGGCAACGTGGTCGGGCAGCGTCTCGACGAAGGCCCTCGACTCCCGCACCCGGTCCTCGGGAAACCCGTAGCCACGTTCGATGTTCTGCTGGATGGTCGTCAGCACCGCCGCAGCCTGGGACGTCCCGACGCCGGGTTTCAGGCGCCCCACCATCTGGTACTGAATGGCGCGCGTCGGGCGGATGCGTTCCCAGGGAAGAACGGCCCAGAGCTCGGTCTCCTTCGGGTAGGTGAACCGGAACGACGGAGGCAGCACACCCACGATGGTGTACTGACCCGGCTTCCCGCGCGACGCGCCGCGGCCGGTCAGCAGACTGATCGTCTGTCCAACGATGGCGGGATCGGCGCCGAAGCGGCGGCGCCACAAGCCGTCGCCGATCACGACGAGCGCGGCGTCGGAGGATCGGTCGCGGGAATCGAAGACGCGGCCCAGCGCAGCGCGCGCGCCGAGCAGCTCGAAGAAGTTCGTCGTGACCAGGGCCCCCCTGAGGCGTTCTGCGCCCTCCCGGTGGATCAGATCCATCTGCGGATCGAGATTGCCTTCCCAGGAGAGGACGACCGCGAAGCTCTCGAACACGCCCGATTGCTCCTGCCAGTCGATCACGTGCGTCCCGGTCAGAACGGCGTGCCGCGGATGCTCGAGGCCGGTGCGGACGCCGGCGTCACGCCACGCGAACACCAGGCGGTCCGGGTCGTTGTAGGGCAGTGGGCGGAGCAGGACCGCGTACACGAGGCTGAACATCGCGGTGTTGGCGCCGATGCCGAGCGCAAGCGTCAGCACGATGGCGCACGTGAACGCGGGACGGCGCATGAAGAGGCGCAGGGCGTGGCGGAGATCGGTCACCATGACACGACTTCAGACGATCGAGCAGGGGCATGGGTTGGCGCTCCAGAAGCGCCGCAAGGCCGCCTCCGCCGCGCCTCGACCGGATGGGCTCAATGCACGCCGGGCGAGATGCCGAACGAAGCGACGACCGGTTTCACCAGCGCTTCGAAGTCGCGGTATTTCATCCGGATGGCCTCGCGGTGCGACCCGCCGTTGAAGACGATCTCGGGGTCCGCCGTCAGACTGGTCTCGACCACGACCGGCTGTCTATAGAGCGGCCCGAAGGGCGGCATCGCGCCTACCTCGCAGTCCGTGTAGAACGTCTGCAGTTCGACCTCGGTCGCAAGCCGGACCGAATCGGCGCGAAGCACCTCAGCCAGCCGGTCCAGATCGACGTGGAAGTCCGCCGGCACGACCGCAAGCGTGGGCTGGTCGTCGACCATGCATACCACCGCCTTCGCCCATTCGCGGCCGGGTACATGGGTCACGGCGGCTTCTTCCTGCGCCGTGTACGCGATCGGGTGCTCGATCACCGAGTACCCAATCCCGTTCCGCTCCAGATAGCTGCTGATCGAGGCAGGGATGGCCATGTGCGTCTCCTCTTCTTGAACCTGTGCGCTCTCTCAGATTGTGCCACCAATGGCCATGCGTGCAACGGGTCCGTTGCGCCTCCGGCAGAGTTTCAACGAGGTCCCTCGTGAGACGGGATGTCATCGAACGCCACCGTCACGAGGGTCGAGCCACAGAGATTGCGAGCATGCGGCCACGATATTCTCCCGCGTGCTCGTATGCCTCGGGTACTGGCAGGCCGTGAGACGGTTTCGTGGGCAACATGGTCGACCCCCGGCAGGAATCGGCGTGAAAGCCTGCTCTGTGGTTTCCAGGGAGCTGTGGGCCCGGCTCTGTGCGTCCACAGCTCCGGGAGCTTCCCGAGGTCTGCGCTGTTCCGACTGACTGCCGACTGACGACTGACGACTAGCGACTGTCGACGGGCCTCACACGCACCCGCACGGAGAACTGGTCGGGGAGCGTCTGACCATCATTGAGCTGCACCGGCGGCATCTCGAAGGACAGTACCTCGTCTGGTCCGGGCAGACGATCGACGATTCTGCTGCTGCCGGCGCGGGCGGGCGCCGGGTCGCGCGGCGGCTGGCCGGATCGGCCGAATCTGATCGTGCGATTCGTCGAGAACACGAACCGGCTCCCGCCAGGCAGTTCGATGATCCCGGTCACCTGCAGTGTGGCCGGACCAGTGGGTGTCTCGACGGCAACGGGCGCAAAAGCGAACTCGCCGCCCTGCTCGGTGACCCGCAGCACAGAGTGGACAACGCTGTCCTCGCGGCCCGGGAATCCGTGGACGAGCCAGAGGTGGATGTCGAACAGCCGGGTTTCGTCGCGGTGCCGGCGCACCGCTGCGCCCGCGCCGCCAGAGGCCAACCCCGTACCCGCGGAGGCACTGCCTCCCCCGCTCACGGCGCTTCCGGCGCCAACGCCAAACATCCGCGTGCGTGAACCGGACAGCCTCGGCATGTACCGCGCTTCGAAGGCGGCGGTGATCGCCTCACAAGACGACTCATACACAGGAGCCACGGGGTCGAGCACGACGCGCTCCCCCGCGAGCAGGGTGAGCTGGACGGAGATCTCACCTGCGTTGGCGGGGTTCCCATTTTCGACCAGCCGCTGCCAGGTCACCTGGACGACGGCTTCCTCTGGTGTCTTGCTGATCATCCTGCCGGAGAAGCGCCAGGCGCCGGTGGCGTCGGCCGGGGGCTGCCTGTAGCCGGCTCCGAGGTGACACACCGTCCGGCCGACATACACGATCGATGACAGGTCCGGCTCGGTGTCAAAGGCGGAAGCGACATTCCGTCCATCCGCGTTCGAGCTGAAGACGCCGATCTGCACGATCGGCTCCGGTGGGTGCCGTTGCTGAGCCTGCGCCGAAGATCCGTGACCGATCGCAATGGCCGCTGCGAGCACGAAGATACGCATGATCATTGTCCTTCCTGACGATCCGTCCAGTTCACTCCGGGCTCGAGTGAGATCACCCTGGTCGGCGGGGGTGCTGCCGGTGCCTCCGAGGCATGGATGATGGCCTCGACGGTGGCGGCGGCGAGGGGCGGTTCGGCGACCTGCTGTCCCGCCAGGTACCCCGCGGTCATGCTCACGACGACGGCCGCGGCGGCCGCCAGCCATCGCCGGCGTCCGGCATGATGTGCCGGCCTGGTCATCGGCAGCGGCGCCATCCGGCCGACAGTCCCGATCGCCTCGCGAAGCACCAGCAGATCCACGAAGTGTTCGCGGGCCGTCGGGTCGGCGAGGGCGGCCTCGAGGGCATCGCCGGCAACGCGCTCGCCGTCGAGAAACGACTCGACGATCATCAGCGGATCATCGGTCTCCATCGACGTTTGTCGTGTCTGATCTGACATACAACCTCACGCCCCTGATTCGTTCGTTGTCGAAGACCGGCCCGAGAGCGGCCCGCAGCTGCTGTCGTGCGCGGTGCAGCCGCGATCGGACCGCGTCAACCGTCAGGCCGCACGCGACCGAGATCTCCTGGTAGTTCAAGCCCCCGGCCTCGCGCATCAGGAAGACGTCCCGATCGAGAGGGGCGAGGCCGTCCAGAGCTTCGCGCACGGCCGCAGCCAGCTCCTGCGTCGGCGCCGCTCCCCTGTCGGGCAGGGCCACCGGTACTCCTCGCCGCCGATCGTCCCGGACGCGATTGAGGGCCAGGTTCCTCGCAATTGTGAAGACCCACGCTCGCCGGCCCGCCTCGTCGGCCTCCGGCACGGGCCCCCGCGCGGCGCGCAGAAACACTTCCTGGGTCAGCTCCTCTGCCTCGCGGACCCCCACGATCCGGCACAGATACCGGAACACCCCGTCCCGATGGGCTGCGAAGAGAAGCTCTGCGTCGGCCAATCGTGCGCTCATCTTCTAAGAACACCGTCCTGAGCGGATCCTCTCATATCCGCTGTTCGCGGTTCGCAGTTCGCGGGTCGCAGTTCGCGAGTCGCGTTTCGTGGGTCGCAGTTGCTTGGATTCCCGCAGTCACGGACCACGTCCGGGTCCGCGATTCGCGGTCGGGGATTCGCGGTTCGTCGTTCGAGCAGGTCGCCGGGGCCGATCCCGAACCGCGGAGGCGGATCGCGAACGGCGAGGGGCGAACCGCGAACAGCGACCCCGGCCTCACTCTCCGCGCAGCGCGACGACAGGATCGATTCTGGTCGCGCGGCGGGCGGGTACGAAGCTCGCCACCAGCGCGGTGGCCGCAAGGGAGGCGACAACGGCGGCATATGTGAAGGGATCCAAGTTGCTCACGCCTGACAGCAGTCCCGCAATCGCCCGCGTCAGCACCACAGCGGCGGGAAGACCGAGCGCCAACGCGATCGCCGCCAGCCTCATGCCGTCGCCGACAATCATGCGGAGAATCTCGGGACGCCGGGCGCCCAGCGCGATCCGGATGCCGATCTCGCGCATGCGCTGCTCCACGGCATACGCGAGGACGCCGTACAGGCCGAGGGCAGCGAGCAGGAACGCGGCCACGGCCAGCGAGGAAGTGGTGCGTGTCGTGAACCGGGACTGACCGGCCGAGGCCGCAACGACGGCAGACATGGGACGCACGTTCGCAAGCGGCAGCCCTGGATCGATCGACGCGACGGCGGAACGCGCGGAGCCAACGAGATCGCCCGCATCGCGCTCCGCGCGGACGAGAAGCGTCATCGAGCGCCCCTCGTAGGCCGGTCTCGGTGCCTGGTCGTACGGCACGTGGACGGCCGGCGGTGCGGCAGTGGCGGCGCCCATCGACCGCACGTCTCCGACAATGCCCACGATGCGAATCGAGGGGCTCGTTTCCTGCGGGAAGTACCTGATCGTCCTGCCCACCGGATCCTCGCCCGGCCAGTACAGCCGCGCGGCGGTCTGGTTGATCACCGCGACGGGCGGACTCCCGGCGGTGTCGCCGTCTGCCAGGAGGCGCCCCCGTTCGAGCGGGATCCGCAGCGCCTCGAAGAGGCGCGGCGTGGCCATGATGTACCGCGCGTTCCACGAGGCGAACCGGGTGGCGGAGCTGCCCGCCCTTCGATCACGAAGTCGTCCGGCGGTCCCGCGGATACGAGCGGCAGATTCGAGATTGCGCCTGCGGTTTCCGCACCGGGCAGCGCGGCCAGCCGCTCTTCGATCGCTCCGATGAGGCGACGGGCGGCTCCAGCGTCCGGCTGACGGCGCTCGGGCACCGAGAGGGTGAACGTCAGCAGCCGATCGGCCTCGAATCCGAGATCGATCCGCTGGAGATGCTGATACGTCCGGACGAGCAGGATCGCCCCGATGAGCAGGACCACACTCAGCGCGAGCTGGCCGACGACCAGCATCGATCTCGCGGCGACGCCTCGCCGGCTCGAGGTGGCCGCACGCGCGTCTGCCTTGACCGTTTCGTACATGCGGATGCCGCTCGCGTGCAGGCCCGGCATGAGTCCCACGACGAATCCGGTCACCGCAACGAGGCCGAGGCTGAACAGGACCGTCCGGTGGTCAATCGCGATCGTCTGGCCGGCCAATCGCCTGCTCAATCTCACTGGGGGGAATCATCTCATCGGACGGTCGACCGGTTTGGGCACCATACGCCGGTTGGAGGGCAGCGACGACCGCGGCGATAAGAGTCCACCGCATGTTGATAAGGTAGGTTGACGCTGAATCTCGAATCTCGGGAGCCTCTCCTTTACAGGCCACCTCCTCCCCGGAAGTTGCAGCCGGTCCAGCCCTCAAGGCCTGCGGGTACGCTTCGTCCGCGAGCCGTCGCCAGGCGTCGCGGACTCAAGACTCGAGACTCAGGGCCCAAAAAATAGACCGGGCGTGCTACTATCGCTTCGCCCCCAGCCAATCGACCCGGCATGGACCTGGATTTCCGCCCGCTGTCGCTCGGCGAGCTGCTCGACCGGGCGTTCAGCCTCTATCGCGCTCACTTCCGGACGTTCGTCGCGATCATGGCGGTCCCGTCCGGGCTGGCCGCGGGCGTGGGACTGCTCGCGGAGGCCGCGCCGGAGGTTGCGAGTGCCATCGAACGCAGCGGTCAGCAGCCGGACCTGCGGGTCGTGATGCTCCTGGTGGGCCTGGTGGCCGCACTGATGCTGCTGGTGCTCTTGTATTTCATCGCCTATATGCTGGCGGTCGGTGCGACGACGGCAGCCGTCTCGGAGGCGTACCTCGGACGCCCGACGTCGGCCGCGGCTGCGTTCCGCCGCGTCGGCGGCCGTTTCTGGCAGCTCATGCTGCTCATGCTGCTGATCGCACTCAGAATTGGCGGCCTCTTCATCGCGGTGGGCGTCATCGCGGTGGTCGTAGGGGCGGGCATGGCTGTCGCCGCGGGGCAGCCTTCCGGCGCGGCGCGTGTCCTTTTCGGACTTTTCGTCTTCGGGTTCCTCCTGCTGGCCGGACTCGGCGCCATCTTCATGGCGCTGCGCTATTCGCTTGCGGTGGCGGCGCTCGTGCTCGAACCGATCGGCGCCGGTCAGGCCATCCGGCGAAGCATCGAGCTGACGCGGGGCAATCTCCTGCGCGCGCTCGCGCTCGGCGTCTTCGCGACCATCATCGCCTACATCACGATTCTGCTGTTCCAGGGGCCGTTCATGACGGGCGCCGTCCTTGCCGGCCCGGACACCACGTTGGCGCTCATCCTCAATCTCGTCGGCGCACTCACCGGCGGCGTGGCAGGCGCGATCAGCGGCCCGATCATGATCGTCGCGCTGGCCCTCCTCTACTACGATGCGCGAATTCGACAGGAGGGCCTGGACCTGCAGCTCATGATGCAGACGCTCGACGGCGCGCCAGACGCTCCACTGCCGCCCCGGCCCTCGACGGTCGTGCCGGGCTGAGGATCCGTTGCGGCTCAGGATCTCCATCCTCCTCGTACTCGCTGCTCTTTCGCCGGCTGCCGCACAGACGCCACCAACGGATCCCGCCGGGATCGACCTGACCTCGTTCATCGCGACGATCGATCGCATCACCCGTTCGATCGAACAGGCCTCGCCGCACGACGTCAATCGACTCCTGCCTGAAGTGCCATCGCGGATGCGGGTGCGGTCGGACGACGGCAGGGACTTCGACGTGCCGCTCGAGTTCGTCGCCAAGCGGCTTTCATCGACGCGTTCCGACGAGCGGCGGTGGCCGGAGCGCAGGCGCGAGATCGTGGCCCAGCTCCACGACATCCGGACCGAAGCCGAAGCCTGCCGGGCGAGCCAGCCGCCGGCCGTCGCCGACGGGGACCGGATGATCCTGGCGTCCGTGCTCGCCCGCCGCGAGTTCGCGCGTCACACGCCCTCGACCTGGCGTGCCCGGCTGCAGGAGCGTATCCGCCAATGGCTGCGTGAGCTGTGGGAGAGCATGGGTGGCAGCCAGCTCGACACGCGGCGGGTCGCGCTGGGCCTCGCCTGGCTCGCGACGCTGGCCGCACTCGGCGGCATCGCTCTGTGGCTCCACCGATCGACGCGAACCTGGATCGGCACGGCCGCGCTGGAAATCGGCGCGCCGGAAGAGGCTTCGGCGCCCGCACGCGAGTGGGCGCTGAGGGCGCTGGCGGCTCTCCGCGACGGCCAGACGGGGGAAGCTGCCCGCTGTGCCTATCGCGCCGCGCTGCAACGTTTCGAGGAGCTCGGCATCTGGCGCGTCGACGCTGCGCGCACGGCGCGCGAATACACCCGCCTGCTCGAAGCCGGGGATGCCCGCCGCGACCCGTTCCTCGACATCGCGCGGGTGTTCGAGCGGACGTTCTATGCCGGACGCCTGATCGCGCCGGATGAAGCGTTACGCCTCACGGCCCACCTGGAGACGATTGGATGCCTGCGCTCCGCCGAACGACCGACCTGACCTTCATCGTCGCCGGGCTGACGCTGATGGTGGTGCTCAGCGTCGCATCCTTCGTGCTCGCGCCCGAGGACGGCGCGCCGGCACACAGCGGCTCGAGTTTCGCGAGCCACCCCGCCGGCGCCAAGGGCGCATTCGTCTTCCTCCAGGAGGCCGGCTACAACGTGCGCCGGTCGCTCGAGCCGCTTACCGCGATCGACACGCCTCCGGCGCGGACGGTACTCGTGCTGGCCGATCCGCTGGAGGCGCCGTCACAGCAGGATCTGGCGGCGCTGAAGCAGTTCGTCGAGGCCGGTGGGA
>DATIEW010000031.1:0-2223 GCA_035455585.1 Vicinamibacterales bacterium
GTTCGTCAACGGCATGGTCGCCATGGCGGTCGTCTACGCGATGTGGGCCATGGGGGTGATCTAGGAGCTGGGAACTTGGAGCTGGGAGCCAGGAGCTAGTAAGAGCGAGGAGCTGGGAGCCGGGAGCTACCGCGAGATCGAGAAGCAGGGATGTCGACATCACCCAGTCGCGCGCTCGAAGGGTTGCTCGTGCTCGACGTCAGCCAGGTGATGGCGGGGCCGTTCTGCGCCATGCAGCTGGCCGACCTCGGCGCGGCGGTGATCAAGATCGAGCCGCCCGGGGGCGATCCCACCCGGCTGCTGCCCGGCGGCTCGGGCACGGAGAGCCCCGGCTTCAACGCGCTCAATCGCGGCAAGCGCGGGATCGTCCTGAATCTCAAGTCGCCCCCGGCACGGGAGGTCTTCCGCCGCCTTGCACGCCGCGCCGACATCCTCGTCGAGAACTACCGCCCCGGCGTGATGGCGGGGTTCGGCCTCGACTACGGGCGTCTCAGCGTCGACAATCCGCGCCTGATCTACGCTTCGGCTTCGGGCTACGGCCAGACCGGCCCCGACCGCCGCAAGGGCGGGTTCGACCTGGTGGCGCAGGGCGTCTCCGGCCTGATGTCCGTGACCGGCGAGCCGGGCGGCGCGCCGGTCAAGTGCGGCGTGCCCGTCACAGACCTCGCGGCGGGTCTGTTCCTGCTCGCCGGCATCCTCGCCGCGCTGTACGATCGCACGCGCTCGGGTATCGGTCAGTGCGTCGACACCTCTCTCGTGGAAGCCGGACTGGCGTTCTCCGTATGGGAAGCCACCGAGTACTTCGCGGGCGGCGGGATCCCCGAGCCGACGGGATCGGCGCATCGCATCGGCGCCCCCTATCAGGCATTCCGCTGCGCCGACGGCTACGTCACGATTGGGGCCTGGAACGACCGGCTCTTCGTCCGCTTCAGCGAGCTGCTCGGCCACCCCGAGTGGAGCGGCCAGCCGGAGTTCGCCTCGTCGGCCGCCCGCGTGGCGAACCGCGCAACGCTTGCCGCGATGATTGAATCGATCACCGCGGCGCAGCCGGCGCGCCACTGGCTGGATCTGCTCGATGCGCACGATATCCCCTGCGGACCGATCAACAACTACGAGCAGGCCCTCCACGACCCGCAGATCCTCGCGCGCGGCATGGTCCAGCAGGTCGATCACCCCACGCTCGGACGGCTGCAGACGCTGGGATCTCCGCTGAAACTGTCCCGGACGCCGCCGGACCCATGCTGCCGGGCGCCGCTTCTCGGCGAGCACACGTCGCAGGTACTCGCCGAGACCGGGTATTCGCAGGCTGACATCGAAGCGCTCAGGCGTGAAGGGGCTCTGGGGTAGAAGAAGGAAGAAGGAAGAAGGAAGGAACGGGCAATGGGCGAACCGCGGACCGCGATCTGCGAACCGCGAACCGCGAACCGCGAACCGCGATAGACCTGGAGCATCGACGTGCCGACTTCGCACACCATCTTCGATATCGATGGGCACCTCGCCTTCTTCACCTTCAATCGCCCGGACGCCCGGAACGCGATGACGTGGGGCATGTACGATGCGCTCGTCGCGGCCTGCGATCGTGTAGACGGCACGCCCGAGGTTCGCGTGCTCGTCCTGCGGGGCGCCGGAGGAAAGGCGTTCGCCTCCGGCACCGACATCGGACAGTTCACGTCGTTCGCGTCGCGTGATGATGCGATTGCGTACGAACGGCGGCTGGACGGCGTGATCGATCGGATCGAGCGGGTCGATGCCGTCACCATCGCGCAGGTCGAAGGCGCCGCGACGGGCGGCGGGTGCGCGATGGCGCTGGCGTGCGACCTGCGGGTCTGCACCCCCGCGGCGCGCTTCGGCGTGCCGATCGCGCGCACGCTCGGCAACTGTCTCTCGGCCGTCAATTACGCGCGCATGATCGAGCTGATCGGACCCGCCCGGGTGAAAGACGTTCTCTTCACCGGCCGGTTCCTCGACGCGGCCGAGGCGGCGTCGCTCGGCCTGGTGACGCGCATGGCCGAGGCGGGCACCATCGACGCGACGGTGCGTGAGCTCGCGGACACCATTGGCGCCAACGCGCCGCTCACCATCCGCGCCACGAAGGAAGCCGTCCGCCGGATTCTCGCCGGCCGCCGTCCTCCCGTCGATCAGGCGGATGACCTCATCGCCGCGTGCTACTCGAGCGACGACTTCAAGGAGGGCGTGTCGGCTTTCATCGCGCGGCGCCCACCA
>DATIEW010000032.1:0-7118 GCA_035455585.1 Vicinamibacterales bacterium
GGCTGTCGGGCGGGCCCCACGCGACGATGTATCCGGTCACACCCTTCTCGGGGCTCGGCTGCCACGAGAGCGCCGCCACGCCGCCGCCAAAGCTCACCACGTTCAGCTCCGCCAGCCGCGACGGGCTCGACGCCAGCAGCATCAGCGTCGCGGCCGTCGTCCTGGCCACCTCGGTGACGAGCTGGTGGTTGATCGTCTCCAGCACGTCGTGGCTCTGGTGATAGTGGGGATTGCCGAGCACCGGATACGATCCGATGCCGCCGACGATATCTCCATAGGCTTCATAGTAGGCGGCCGCGTCGGTGCTCTTGTAATAGAGCGCGTCGTACGTGATCAGGCGCGTGAACTGCATGGCCGCCGAGTGCTGGATGTCGCGGATGCCCGGATTGGAGTAGCGGATCGTGTTGTCGAGCCGCTGATCGTTCGCCCACCCGATCATGTCGTTGTTGAGCGCGCCGACGATCCGCACCCTGTTCGCGACGGCCTGCCGCACGAACTCGCGGCTGCCGAGCAGCCCCGCTTCCTCGCCCGTGAACGAGGCGAAGACGATCGTCGCCGGTTGCGGATGCTTCACGAGGATGCGCGCGGCTTCCAGCAGCGCCGCCGTTCCCGAACTGTCATCGTCGGCTCCGGGACCGCCCGCCACCGAGTCGTAGTGGCTGCTGACCACGTAGACCAGCTCGGGGTTGACGGTGCCCGTGAGCGTCGCCAGCACGTTGGCGGTCTTCCCGCCGAGCGCGTTGCGCCCTTCGAACCACTGGTACTCCGGCTCGTAGCCGAAGGACTTGTAGGTTTCGAAGAGGTACTCCGAGGCCAGCCTGTTGCCCGGCCGGGTGATGTGCTTGGAGTCGAAGCTGAAGAGCCGGGCCTGATACGCGAACACGCGATCGACCGACGCCTGATCGACGATCCCCTTGACCGCCGCGGCAATCGGGGCGTACATGCGCTGGCCCTTCGCGCGCAGCGCCTGTTCGGCGGCAAGGTTGCCGGCAACCCGCGCGCGCAGCTCCTCGCGCGTGACCTTCCGTGAAAGGTCCATGAGGTAGATGCCGCGCTCGGGCGACACGGTGTCGCCGTCACGCTCGGCGCTGAAGAGGACCTTCGCGCCGGAAGACGAGGGGACCCAGACAGACTCGGGCGCAATCGTCCTGACCGTGTTGTTGTGGAACAGGCGGGAGCGGCGGCCCGTGTCGAGATCGTAGATGTACGACCGGCGGTGCCTGGCTTCACCCATCACGGCCAGCAGGCGATTCGGGGCAAGAAACTGGGGCATCAGGTCGTGCTGGATCTCCCGCGTAAGCCGCGTCGCCTCCTTGCCGTCGCCGCTGACGACGAAGATCTCCCAGTCCTCGCGCGGCATCATCTGGAACGCGATCCGGCTGCCGTCGGGTGAAAGCGCCGGCGCGTCGATCCGCTCGGGTCCCTTGCGCACGGCGGTCGCCGCCGACGGGTTCGTTGCCGGACCGACCATCAGCATGGAGTCCGCACCCTCGCGCGCGATGTATGCGAGCGAGGCGCCATCGGCCGAGAACGCCGGCGCGCTTCCCCGCACGGTGGTCACCTTGCCTTCCGGCAGCGTCACGACCCCGAACGTGGCAGCGCCCCCGGCGCCGCCGCGGCCGCCGCCCCTGCCTCCTCCTCCGGCGCGGACCGTGAAGAGCGCAGCCGAGCCGGTCGAGTTGAAGGCCACCAGCGTCTTCAGTCCCTCGCCGCTCGTAACGGCCCTCGGCGCCTCACCGGCCGCAACCAGATAGATCTGCGGAGGTCCCTCGGCGCTGAGCCCGCTGAAGAGTATCGCGCCGCCTGCGCCGAGCATCACCGCCGTCTTCCATGTGCCGCCGGTATCCACGATCGTCTCGGTGGTAGTCGCAATATCGCGTACCGCGATCTGTGATTCGGCGGCGACCAGCCTGTTGACGGCAGCCTGGCGCTGCGCACGCTCGCCGCCGGCCGCAGCATCGAGAGCGGCCTGCGCTTCCCGAAGCTGGGGCGACGGCGCTGCAAGCCGCAGATAGGCGAGCTTCGAACCGTCCGGGGAGAATGCGGCGCCTGTTCCGGTGAGTTCCGCCACGGGCGTCGTCGACCCGTCAGAAGGAAGCAGGCGGATGACCCGCTGCAGCCCGGCGCCCGTTTCGTAGGTCAGATGGCGCTCGTCCGGCGAGAAGAGCGGCGCGGCGCCGTCCGCCGTGAGCTCCACGGTGTAGTACAGCTCCCCCGTCTGGAGCGCTATCGGCTCGAACACCTCGTCGGCTCCCGGCGCGTCGAGCATCTGCAGGTACGCTTTCAGCGCCGCGACGTAGTCGCCGCGCTCCCAGGCCAGGTTGGCGTCGTGCAGCCGCGCGCTGTCTGTGGACGCCGATGCGAGCAGGACCATCGCGAGGACGGTGGCAGACGCGAGCAGTCGTGTCATGGGTCGGCTCCGGATGTGTGCGGAGCATAGCACACGCGGGCTCGCCCGGGGATACGCTCCACAGGCGAGAGAGAGGCGCCACCCGCTACTAGCAATACGTATGGTATATATATGGCATGCAGAAGACGACCGTCTACCTCACGCGGGAGCTCAAGCGGGCGTTGGCGCGGCTGGCCCGGGAGCGCCGGTGCAGCGAGGCGGAACTGCTTCGCGAAGCCGTTTCGCAGCTCACGCGCGAAGCCGATGCCCCCGCGCCAAGGCTCCCCCTGTTCCGATCTACGGGACCCTCGATTGCCGACGACCTCGATCGCGCGCTCGACGGCTTTGGCAGCCGATGATCGTGCTCGACACGGGCGGGCTCTATGCCGCGCTCGACGCCAACGAGGTGCTGCACGGCCGCTCGGTCGCGGCCCTGGTGTCGGCGCGTCCGCCCCGCGCGCTCTCACCGTTCGTCCTGGCGGAACTCGACTATCTGATCGCTCAGCGCGTGGGCCAGGAGGCGCAGATGGCGCTCCTCGATGAAGTCGCGCGCGGCGCCTACCAGCTCGAGCCCTTCACCGCGGAAGACGTCGGGCTTGCGCGGCGACTCATGGAGCGATACGCCGACCTGCACATCGGGTTGGCGGACGCGTCGGTCGTCGTGCTCGCTCACCGCCACCGGACCCTGGATCTCCTGTGTACGGACGAGCGCCGTTTTCGCGCGCTGCGTGGTCCTGGCGGCAAGCCGTTCCGGTTGCTTCCATTAGACGCCTGACCCGCTTGCGGCGCGCCGCTTCTGTGGCGACCCTCCTGCCGCGTCGCCTTTCCCCTGCCCGCTGCCGAGGAGGCGTCTCAGCTCAATGAGGTGACCGCGCAGCTCCTCGAGCTGCGCGCGATCGAGGGTCAGGCTCGACGGCACCGTGCCGGCGGCGGACGGCTCTCCCACGATCGCTTCAATTGCCTGGAGGTGGCGCATGGCCTCCTCGCGATCGATGCCGCGCTGGGGCCGCTCGCCCGTCGGCAGGGGTGTGGCGCCACCGGCGGCGTTTCTGAACTTTTGGAGGTGGTCTCTGAACTCGAGGAGCCGCGCCTGTATCTCGGCGTCGAGGCTGACGGCGGTGCCGGACGTGCCGACCGCCCCCGGCCTCCGCTCGGCTGGCTCGTCGGCCGTCCGCGATGTGAGGAGCGCGTTCAGGCCCGCCTCGATCTTCGGATAGAACAACCGCCAGTCGGCGTTCTTTGCGATCATCTGGTTGAAGCTGATGATCAGCTCCGAGACCAGCGCGCGCGCGTCGCCGGTCAGTTGCGCGGCGGCGGGAATCTGCGTCATGTCGCTGAGGGTATTCCGCGCGTCGGTCAGATGGCCTCTGGCTGCCTGTTGATCGACCGGCCGGGCCGGCTGGCTTGCCGGGGGCGCCATCGGCGACGGCACCTGCGCCAGGACGGCTGCCGGCAGCGCCATGAGAGCGGCCAGCGCCGACAACCTTCGAGCTGTCGAACCCATCATGGATGCTTCTCCTCGCGCCCTGCGGAGCGACCCATCAAATTCACGGAAGACAGCACGTGAGAGTATGACGCCGGCCGCGCCATGGCAAGCGCGGCAGTGTTGGCTCCCGTTGTGGCAGGTTGCTCAAGAGCCAGCCAACACCTTATCCCTTCAGGCTGCGCACTCTTCCAGAAGCCTGCTGGAGGGTCTGTCCGGCCGCTGCCCTCGCAGGGCCCGGGAGTGAAAGTACGGCGGTTTCGTGGTTGAATGACGCAACCGACCCGATGGATCCCGCCGCCAGGCAGCGCCTGCTCGCGTCGCGTGCATTCAGCCACCTCGTCCGCAGGCGCTGGCGGGTGTCGCTCCTGCTCACGGCCTGTCTCTTCGTTCTGTACTACGGCTACATCCTGCTGATAGCGACCAGCAGGTCCCTCGTCGCCACGCCGATCGCCGGCGTCACGCCTGTCGGGATCCCGCTCGGCGCCGCGGTGATCCTGGGGTCCTGGGTGCTGACGGCGATCTACGTCGTGTGGGCCAATCGGTCGCACGATCCCGAGGTGGAGCGGCTGCGCGACGGGCGGCACGACTGAGGCATGGCGCCGCCGCTGCAGACCACGCTCGGGACGCCGACGGCATCCGCGGTCTTCTTCTTCCTGCTGATCGTGGCGCTGACGCTGGCGGTGACCTACTGGGCCGCGCGGCGGACGCGGTCCACTCGTGAGTTCTATGCGGCCGGCCGGTCGGTCGGGGCATTCCAGAACGGTCTCGCGCTGGCCGGCGACTACATGAGCGCCGCGTCGTTCCTCGGCATCGCCGGGCTGGTGGCGCTGCGGGGGTACGACGGCATGATCTACGCGACGGGCTGGCTCGTGGGCTGGCCGGCCCTCATGTTCCTCATCGCCGAGCCGGTGCGAAACCTCGGCAAGTTCACCTTCGCGGACGTCGTCGCATTCCGGCTGCGCCAGGTGCCGGTCCGGATCGCCGCGGCCTTCGGCGGCATCCTCACCGTGCTCTTCTATACCATCGCGCAGATGGTGGGCGCCGGCAACCTGATCAGGCTGCTCTTCGGCATCCCCTACGAATGGGCGGTGGCTGGCGTAGGCCTGGTCATGCTCGCCTACGTCCTGTTCGGAGGCATGATTGCGACGACGTGGGTGCAGATCATCAAGGCGGTGCTGCTGCTGTTCGGCGTCACGCTGCTGACGGCGATGGTGCTGGAGCAGTTCGACTTCTCGCCCGGACGCCTGTATTCGGCGGTGGCGGACCGCTACGGCCAGAGCGCCCTCGAGCCAGGCGGGCTGGTGACCGATCCGGTGGACGCCGTGTCGCTCGGCCTGGCATTGATGCTCGGCCTGCTGGGGCTTCCGCACATCCTCATGCGGTTCTACACGGTGACCGACGCGCGGGCCGCGCGCGCCTCGGTGCTCTACGCCACGGGGTTCATCGGCTACTTCTATCTCATCATCCCGGTCGTGGGCTTCGGCGCATCGGCGCTGGTAGGCCGTGAACTCATCGCGCGCGTCGACGCCGGGGGGAACATGGCGGCGCCGCTCGTGGCCGAACTGGTCGGCGGCACGCCGTTCCTGGGGTTCATCGCCGCGGTGGCGTTCGCGACGATCCTCGCGGTCGTCGCGGGCCTGACGCTCGCGGGCGCCAGCGCGCTGTCGCATGACATCTTCACGCACGCCGTGCGCCGGGGCCGCGCATCAGATCACGAGCAGGTCCGCATCGCGCGCATCGCGACCGTCGTCTTCGGGGCGACCGCCGTGCTCCTGGGCATCGTGTTCAAGGGGCAGAACGTCGCGTTCATGGTCGGCCTGGCATTCGCCATCGCGTGCAGCGCGAACTTCCCGCCTCTCCTCCTCTCGATCTGCTGGCGCCGCTTCAACACGGCGGGCGCGGTGGCAGCGATCGCCACCGGCGCCTGCCTGTCGGTGGTATTGATCGTGATCAGCCCGACGGTCTGGGTCGAGCTGGCCGGCCATGCCGAACCGCTATTCCCGCTCCGCAACCCGGCGATCGTTTCCATGCCCCTGGCCTTTGCCGCCGGCATCGTCGTGTCGCTGTCTACGCGGGAGCCGGAGGCCGAGGCGCGGTTCGACGAGGAGAAGCTGAGGACGTATCTGGGGGTGGGGGCGGAGTAGATCCGGGGTCCGGGATCCGGGATCCGGGGTCCGTGGTCCGGCGTCCGGGATCGGATCCCAGATCCCGGATCCCGCACCCCGACACCGATCAGACAAGGACGGGGTCAACGGGGTCGTGGTTCGCGGTTCGTGAGATTGACTCGGGGGGCAATATGGGCGCGCAGGCTGTCGTAGTGGGAGCGATCGCGGCGGCGGGGGTGTTCTGGGCGGGCGTCTCGGCGCAGCAGACGCAGGCGACCGTGCCCGGTCCGGGCAGCGGCATCATGACGGTAACGGGCACGATCAACGTGGGCAACGCTCCTCCCGTGCTCGCGAGCCAGGCGGGCGAGTGGAAGATGGAGATTGCCAACGTACCGAACGTGCGGGTGCTCAGCACGCCGCCGGTCGTGCTCGCGCCGCCAGACTTCGTGAAGGTCAAGTCCCGGTACGAGGTCACCTGGGCTGCGGGCGAGAAAGAGACCGTCCAGGTGATCCAGCTCGGCCAAGGCGGATGGGTCCGCGTCGCCACGACCGGCGGGCGGGAACGCTGGATCAACCTCGGTGGGGCGAGATCGGTCGAAAGCGCTTCCTGACACGAGTGCCGTCGCTTCCGCTTCAGTAGCTTCCGCCTTCAGGCGGAAGCCCTGCCACGGCCGGCGGGCTTCCGGCTGAAGCCGTAAGCACGGGTCGATTGCTTCACCGCGAGTCGGCATTCAGCATTCGTCGGTTTCACAACTGAACGCGCGTGAAGGCTTCGAGCATCACCGCGGCCTCGCCGTTGCCCGGATGAACCGGACCGGGCTGTCGAGGTCCTCGAGGCACCTGAGCGATTCCACCGGCATCGGGCCCGGAAGCACGTCGCCTCCGACCACCACGCTTTCCACCTTCTCTCTGCGAAGGTCTTCGAGCACGGCCTCGAGTGCGGGCAGGTTTCCGTGGATGTCATAGATCGCGGCGATCGGCATGACACTTCAGCTCTCACCGGGGGACTTTCGTCCTCGGGCCCCCCTTAGACGCCCGGTCGCGGGGGCCCCGTAGCCCCGCTCCGCTCGCGTGGCTCGCTCGTGGCGCCCCCTCGCCGCCGCGCGATTCATTCACACGCTCTCAATCCTGACGCAAC
>DATIEW010000033.1:0-7076 GCA_035455585.1 Vicinamibacterales bacterium
CTTTTTTCTCGTCGTGGAGCGTCCCTCCACGTCCACCACCTACGATATCGAACTCGTCCGTGAGTGAACGCGTCCGCCGGTCGGTCAGCCCCGCCGGACCCGCCGCGGCCGCCGCCGGCGGTGGACGCCCGCCGCCTCCCGGAGCTAGAATCCGTCCGTCAAGGCCATCGCCGAGAAGAGGCGCGTGTTCCTGCACCGGGCGCTCGCTGTTGTCCTTGCGCTGCTGGCGGCGCCCGCCTCGTGGGCTGCCCAGACGGTCGGCGAGAGTACCGCCGCGGTCGACGGCCGGGTCACCGATTCCACGGGAGCCGTCCTCGAGAATGTCTCCGTGGTGATTTCGGGGCCCGCGCTGATGGGTCTTCGGACGACAGCCACGAACGACGATGGGTTCTATCGCTTTCCCGGTGTCCCCCCTGGTCGATACAACCTCGTATTCACGCTGGAAGGCTTTGGGGAAGTCAAACGAGAAAACATCCCGGTTGGCATCGGGTTCACGGCGACGGTGGATGTCACACTGCTCCTCGCGGTGCGGCAGGAGAGCACTACCGTGATGGGCGGGCCGCCGGTCGTTGACCGGCGGTCAACCGCGCTCGTCACGACGTTCGATGCCGGGCAACTGCAGAATCTGCCAGCGTCCCGAAGCCTGTTCGCGATCCTGGCGGCCACTCCGTCAATACACGTCGCGCGGATAGAAGTCGGCGGAAACAGCGGCGCGGCGGGTGGTCAATACGCCGCGTACGGAACCGACGGATTCAACCGGCCTACGGTCGAGGGCATGAGCGTCTCCGGGATCTTTCCCACAGGCTTTTCGCTGAATTACGGCGCCTTCGAAGAGGTATCGGTTCACACCGGTTCACACGGCGCCGAATGGAACATGCCCGGCGTGCACGTGCAACTCATCGGCAAGTCGGGTGGGAACCGGTATCGCGGCACGCTGTACGCCGACTACGAGAATACGCACTGGCAGTCCGTCAACGTGGACGCGGATCAGATTCGCCTCGTAGAGCAGGGCGGCGGGGACGCGTTCCGGATACAGGACAATCGGCTCTGGAGCTATCACGACGTCAACGCGGATGCCGGCGGTTACCTCAAGCCGGACAGGGCCTGGTGGTATTTCTCGTTTCGCGAGCAGGAGGTTTCGGCACGGCAGGTGAACTTTCCGGTCGAGCCTCTCCTGACCCGTCTGACGAATTACAGCGGCAAGGGAACATACAAGCTCAGCGACGGCCACACGGTGATCGCCTTCGGACAGGCGGGACGGAACTTTCAGCCCACCCGCCTCGATCCCTCCGGCCTGACGGGCATCACCGCGAACGCGGCGATCAACGAGTCCGAGGAATCGACTACGAGGCAGCTCGCCTGGGGCTGGATCTGGAAGGTCGAATGGACTGGGATCGTCAGGAACAGCCTGTTCTTCGAGGCACGCGCGGGAGCGTTCGGCTCCAACAAGCCGGTCACGCCGAACGGCTCGGCTCCGAGGTTCGAGGATGTCATCACGTCGGTCGTCAGCGGCGGCCACCGCGACTGGCAGGAGAACTTACGCCGGGGTCAGTCGTCGGGCTCGTTCAGCTACTTCAAGGACGGCTGGCTCGGGAACCATCAGCTGAAGGCCGGATACGAGGTCTTGCGAAACATCGCCAGCGACATCTTCAAGAGGGCTTATCCCGGTGACGTACTGCACCTGCTCAGGAACGGCGAGCCAAGCGAGGTCTTTCTGTTTCAGGCACCCTCCACCTCTGCGAGTGGCCTCTGGGTGTATGGAGCGTACGCCAGCGACTCCTGGCGCATGAAGGAGCGCCTGACGCTGAACCTCGGCGTCCGCTTCGATCGCTACCGCGTCTTCCTTCCCGAGCAGACGCCTCCGGCCGGCACGTTCGATTCGGCGTCACTTCCGGCCGTGGAGACCCTGATCGCCCGGAACGAGGTGGTGCCCCGGCTTGGTGCGGCCTACGATCTCTCCGGCGACGGCCGCACGATCGCCAAGGTCAGCTACGGGCAGTACACCCTTCCACCCGGGACCGAGCTGGGATTCAACGCCAACCCGAACGCGCGACAGTGGTGGAGCCGCCATCGGTGGTCGGACACCAATCGGAGCGGCGTCTGGGATGCCGGTGAGGAGGAAACCCAGCCCAGCGACAGCCGTGGAGGCGTTGCGCTCGAATCCGTCGATCCGGAGCTCCAGCTCGCGCTGCTGAGGGAAGTCGCAGGGTGGGTGGAGCATGTCCTGCCTGGCGATATCGGCATCAGGACGGGCGTGGTCTGGCGCGGCGAGCGGCGCCACTTCATGCGCCAGAACGCGAACCGGCCGTTCGATGCGTTCAGCGAGCCAGTCCGGATCCAGGATCGGGGACCCGACAACATACTCGGCACGCCGGATGATGGCCCCTCCATCCAGGCGTATCAGCTCGGATCGGAATTCAGGGGCCTTCCCATCATCAATGTCGTCCGCAACGTGCCCGGTGCGGACAGTCACTACTGGACCTGGGAGGTCACGGCGAACAAGCGCTTCGACCGTCGCTGGTCTCTGGTCGCCGGGTTTTCGCACACGTGGAGCGCCGACCAGCAGGCTGTGTTCTCGGGACAGTCAGTCCGCCAGAACACATACCCGCTCACGCCCAACGACCTGATCAACGCCGGCGAGGATGGTCGGTACGATTTCAGGATCTGGTCGGCCAAGATTCACGGCACCTACGAGGCTCCGTGGGACGTCCGGATTACGCCGTATCTAAGGCACCAGTCCGGGCAGCCGTTCGGGCGCACGTTCCTGGCCGCGTTGAACTACAGCCCGAACGTCAGGATTCTGGCGGAGCCGCTCGGCACACGGCGCATGGACAACATCACGCTTTTCGATGTGCGCGTCGAGAAAGGATTTCGCCTGCCGGGCGGCCGTCGCCTCGCAGGGTTCGCGGATGTGTTCAACGTGTTAAATGCGAACCCGGAGCAGAACGTGATCTGGTTTTCCGGGCCCTCTTTCCTCCGGCCAGTCACCATCGTCCCGCCGCGGATCGCCCGGATCGGGCTGAAGGTCGATTGGTAGCTGCTACGGCAGCTCGACCAGGTGCGCGTACTCATGAAAGACCACGCTCAACCGGTCCTGCTGGCCGTCGGAGACGATTGCGATGTAATTGACGTCCTGCGTGGCCGTGAAAAAGCCCGTCAGCTCGATTGGCCTGCCCTTGAATCTCGGCTTGAGGGGCGTGAAGGCAACCCAGAGCGCGTTTGATCTCCCGTTCGCGGCGATGGCGCGAGGGCACCGATCCGATCGCCGAGGCCGGTACGCCTCGGCGGTCTCCCGTTCCTCGATTTCCCACAGGGCGCGGCGGATCGCGGCGCGAATGAACTCCGAGCGTTGACGGCTCCGGCCCGGCGCAATGCGCTCGATGCGTGATGCGGTCTCGTCATCCAGCTCGATCAAGAGCGACTTCATATTATCAAGGATGCAGGCGGCCAGGTGGGACCGATATCTGCTCGAGCACCCTCGAACCGTCGGGCACCTTCGGCCCCGCCGTGCTCAATTGCCGCTGCTGTTTTGACCGTAGCTCGGAGCTGCGCTCGTCATTCCGTCCTGAGCGCGATCACCGGATCGACGCGGGCGGCGCGCCGCGCGGGCACGTACGCGGCGGCGAAGCCGGAGACGGCGAGCAGCGCGGCAGCGGCGCCGTAGACGCCCGGATCGTACGGCTCGACCTGGAAGAGAAACCGCTCGATCGACGAGGCGAGCTGCCAGGCGCCCACCACTCCGATAGCCAGGCCGGCGCAGGTGTGGAGAAGTGCGCGGCCGATCACCGCCGACATCACCCGTGCCGGCAGCGCGCCGAGCGCCATGCGCACGCCGATCTCCTTCGTGCGCTGGGTGACGAGATACGCCATCACCCCGTAGATGCCCGCGCTCGCGATCGCCAGCGCGAGCCCGCCGAAAAGGCTCACGATGAGCATGTTGAACCTGCGCTGGGCGATGAGGGCGCCTAGCAGCGACTCCATCGTCTCCGCCTCCGGAGCCGCGAGGCCCGGGAGCGATGCCCAGATGGCCTCACGAACGGGGTCGGCGATCGCCATCGGATCGCCGGCCGTGCGAATGGCGAGGGTGCCGCCCAGGTATCGGCCCTGCGGGGCCGGCACGTAAGCCTCCGGCCGGACGGCGCTTTCGGGGCCGCCCAGCCTCACGTTGCCGACGATGCCCACGACCGTCAGGTTCTGTCGATTGATCGTGATGGTCGCGCCCAGCGGTTCGCGGTCGCTCAGATAGCGCGTCGCGGCCTCTTCGTTGAGGACGACGACCGGCGCGGACCCGCGAGTGTCAGTGGGCTCTACGTACCGTCCGCGGAGGACGGGGGTGCCGACGGCGCGCGCGTATCCCGGCGTGACCTGGCGGATGTCCACGCTGTCGTCGCCGTCGAAGGGCTGCTCGCGTCCGGGCACCGTCACGTCGGTGCGGTCCCAGTTGCCCGAGAGCGGCAGGCCGCCGGCGATGAACCCGGCAGACACCACGCCCGGAATCGCGGCGACCCGATCGACGATCTCCGGTATGGTTGCCGCCGCACGCGCCACGGCCGGCTCGACCCAGCCCGGCTTCGACGAGTCAATCCTCGGCCACACGTCCATCGTCAGCACGTTGCGATAGTCCAGCCCGACATCGACGTTCGTCACCTTCACGAAGCTCGAGAGGAACAACCCGGCTCCGACGGTCAGGACGAGGGCCAGCGCGATTTCGGCAACGACGAGGGCCGAGCGAAGCCGGGCGCGTCCGGCGGTTGTTCCACGGCTCTCACGCAGCGCGCCCGACAGGCTGGCACGCGAGAACTGCAGGGCGGGCGCCAGCCCGAACAGCAGCCCGGTCGCGAGGGCGGCGAGCGCGGCCGCGCCGAGCACCCGGAGGTCGAGCGACACCGTCGAGATCCGCGGGAGGTTCTGAGGCAGCGCGGCACGGAGCACGTCGATGCCCCACCACGCCGCGACCAGCGCGAGGAGGGTGCCGGCCGTCGAGAGGACCAGGCTCTCGACGAGCAGCCCGCGCGCGATCTGCCAGGGGCTTGCACCGAGCGCGGCGCGAACCTGAATCTCGCGTGTGCGCGCCGCCGCGCGGGCGAGCATGAGGTTCGCGACGTTGACGCACGCGATGAGCAGGACGACGCCAACGGCTCCGAGCAGGAGGAGCATCCAGGCCCGCACGCGTCCTACGGTGGCTTCGTGCAGCGACCGTACCGCGCCGACTTCGTCCGGGAACCACTTCGGGAACTCTTCGGCCAGCCTGGCCGTGATCGTCCTGATCTGTGCGTCCGCCTGTCCGATCGTGACGCCGTTCCGCAGCCGGCCGCTCACCTGCAGATAGGAGCTGCGGGAGTCGCCCCGGGTTCTCTGGTACTCCGGCACGACGTACGGGACCCACACGTCGGTCTGCCGGGCCGCGCTCACCGGCGACCGGAAGCCGCGCGGCATCACACCGATGATCGTCCACGTGCCGGCGGGAACGGGCTTCGGCGCGCCCATCACCAGCAGCTCGGACGACAGAAGTGTCCGGCCGATCACCTGGGGATCGGCTCCGAACAGGCGCCGCCAGAGGCCGTCGCTGATGAGCGCGACCTGGTGGCGGCCGTCGATCTCGTTCTCTTCGGTGAACGCCCGTCCCAGCTGCGGTCGCACGCGGTACACGTCGAAGTATCCGGCGGTGACCCGGAGCGTCGGAAGATCCCGGGGGACGCCGTTTTCCGTGACGGTGAATCCCGATGCGCCCGTCACGGCCGCGATGGCGGAGAACACGTTCTGCTGCGCCTTCCAGTCCGCGAAATTCTGCGGGGATTCGTAGGAACCGAATCCTCCAATGCGGGTGTTGTACGTCGTGATCTGGACCAGCCGGTCGGGCTCCTCGTACGGCAGGCCACGCAGCACGACGGCGTCCACGACCGAGAACATCGCGGTGCTGGCGCCGATGCCCAGCGTGAGGACGACGAGCGCCACGGCGGTGAACGTCGGGGCGGACTGGAGACTGCGAATCGCGTTTCGAACGTCGTGCCACATGGCGGTGAGCTCCAGGGGCTGCCGGGATCGAATGACTTCGGGTGTTTCCAACCGGCGGTCGGCCCATCGCACCGCCGCGGCAAGGATGACCGCCTGCCAGAGCAGCCAGACGCTGGCAGTCCAGGATGTGGGTGATGCGCGCCTGTCCCGCGCGAGATCCTCTTCGAGATCGCCCAGGATGGCCCCCGCGCGCTCCGGGCCGAGCGCGCGTTCGAGGAGGACGGCGGCAAGGCGCTTCATCACTTGAGCACCCATTCGAGGCCGGCCGTCATCGACCCCATCAGCGCAAGCGAGCTTTTCACGGCGGCGATCCCGCGAGGCGTCGCGCGGAAGAACCGCTTGGCGCGCCCGCCGCGCACCGGCGTCGGATCGCCGTAGCGTGACGCCGCGAAGCCCTTGCGCTCGAGACGCTCCAGGGTGATGAACACGGCCGCTCGCGAGACACGGCGCCGCGTTCGTTCCGTGATGGCGTCCCGGATCGTGACCGGGTAGGCCTCATCGCGCAGTCCCAGGACGGCGAGCAGGACGATGAGCTCGAATTCTCGAAGCGGAGGCGACACCGTGGAGCGGGGCGGCATTTAAGTAATCCTATTACTATTTCCCTTGGACGGGCGAACGTGTCAAGCGGTTCGTGGCTCCGTCCGTTCGCCGCCCGTTCGCAAGGGGGCCGGCCTCCGTGTTAGCGCTTCCGACCCTGACGCCCCCGCACGTGTGTGCAGGACCCAGGCTTATCTGACGTGCAATTCCACATGTTCGTGCAGTTGCCGGCGCCGGGCGCGAGCTTGTACACCTTGTGCTCTGCGCGGGGAGCTCGCCCCTTTCGCTGCATCTGGGGGAACAGGCATATGAAGACCGCCATGTGTGTCGTTGCGATCGCTATGATCAGTCTCGCCGACCCGATCGGCTTTCGAGGGGAGCATCGGGAACAGAGCGGTCCCCCGGCCGAGCAGCCGGGCCAGGGAGAGGTGAACCGCGCCGATCCCTGTGTGCTCGTTCCGGACTCGCCGGGAGAGGCGAACGGCATCGAGGAGCACTGCACACAGGGCGCCAGTGGAGGCGTC
>DATIEW010000034.1:0-7147 GCA_035455585.1 Vicinamibacterales bacterium
ACCCACCGGAGCCCGCCCGGCATCTAATCTGTCAGACTCGATGCCGCTCATCAGGTGGCGTGCAATTTGCTGCTGGATCGGTGGAGGCTGCCGTGGAAGATCTCGACATCCCGCAGAACAAGCTGGCAGAGTCGGCCCAACGGGTCGTCGATCGCGCGCTGGACGACGCGCGGCGCCGCCGCCACGCGCTGCTGACGAACGAGCACCTGTGCGTCGCGTTTGCGCAGGTGCAGTGGGATACGTTCGGGCAGGTCATGCGAGACCTGAATCTCAACCCGCACGAGATCCTCCAGGCGCTCGAGGAGCATCTGCGAGTACGGCCCGGCCGATCGGGGGGCGAGTTGCGTGTGGCGCCGTCCACCAGGCTGCTCTTCAAGCTCGCGCTGCTGCACGCGAGCCGATCGGGGCGGCACGCGATCGAGGCCAGCGACCTCTTCGCGGCCATTTTCGAGGAGACGCAGGGCGTCCCGGTCTCGATCATCCGGCGGCGCGGCATCGAGCCCGAGACGCTGGTTTCGCGCCTCGCGTCGCGGATGCGGGACTACGAGCTGCGCGAAGAGCGCCTGAGGAAGCGGTTCGAGATGCCTCCCTTCCTCAAGCACTTCGCGACGAACCTGAACCAGCTCGCGAGGCAGGACAGGATTCCTCCGGTCTTCGGCCGCGACGCCGAGATGGACCAGGTGCTCGAGGTCCTCTGCCACCGCGAGCGGGCCAACTCGGTGCTGCTGCTGGGCGAGCCCGGCGTCGGCAAGACGGCGATTGCCGAAGGCCTCGCGAGGCGGCTCGAGTTCGAGCCCGACAGCGTGCCGATCCGCCTGCGTGACGCTCAGATCGTGAACCTGCAGATGAACACGATGGTCGCCGGGACGATGCTGAGGGGCATGTTCGAGGATCGGATCCAGAACGTGATCCGCGAGATCAGGGAGCGGCCGAACCTCGTGCTCTTCATCGACGAGGTCCATACGATGATCGGCGCAGGTTCCGCGCTCGGAGCGCCGTCGGACGCGGCCAGCGTCTTCAAGTCCGTGCTCGCGCGGGGCGAGGTCCGCATCATCGGCGCCACGACGATGAGCGAGTACAAGGAGTTCCTGCAGGAGGACGAAGCCCTGGCGCGCCGGTTCCGGACGGTACACGTGGGCGAACCGACCATCGACGAGACGCGGCGCATCCTCTACAGCCTGCGGCCGCGCCTCGAGCGCAACTACTCGGTACGGCTCGCCGACGAGGCGATCGAAACGGCGCTCGAGATGTCGCCGCGTTACATGCGGCATCTCCAGCTTCCCGACAAGGTCATCGGCTGGCTCGACACGGCGTCGGTGAAGGCGGAAATCGACCGCCGCTCGGAGGTGACGGGCGCGGACGTCGTCAACGTGATCTCGAAGGTCGCGCGCATCCCGGAGGACATGGTCTTCCGCGAGGTGACCAGCCGGTTCCGCGACATCGAGGACCGTCTGGCCGCGCGGGTCGTCGGACAGAAGGATGCCATCGGGGCCGTTGCACGGCGGCTGGTGCTGAACAAGGGCCCGCTCAAGGACGGGTTCGACCGGCCTGACGGTGTGCTGCTCTTCCTCGGCCCGACCGGCGTCGGCAAGACCGAGCTGGCCAAGGCGACCGCGGCGTTCCTCTTCGGCGACGAGAAGAAGATGATCCGGGTCGACATGTCCGAGTACCAGGATGGCGCGGTCGGCGTGGACAAGCTGATCGGGATGCCACGGGGCATCGTGGGCTCCGAACGCGGCGGCGTGCTCACGAACCAGTTGAAGGACAACCCATACTCGGTCGTGCTCCTCGACGAGGTCGAGAAGGCCAGCCCGAACATGCTGAACCTGTTCCTGCAGGCCTTCGACGAGGGCTGGATCACGGACGGACGCGGCAGACGCGTCTACCTGAGCGACTCGGTCGTCATCATGACGTCGAACATCGGCTCGGAGTTCTTCCGCAAGCTGACCAGTCCCCTCGGTTTCCGCTCGAAGCAGGTCGAGATCGAGCAGATCCAGTCGGAGATCCTGCGGGAAGTCGAGCGCCGTTTCACCCCTGAATTCCGCAACCGCATCGACGAGGTCGTACTGTTCCATCCGCTGTCGAGGGACGAGGTGCGGGAGATCGCCGTCCAGCAGATCGCGAGGATCCAGGCGGCGCTCGCACGGACCGGCCGGACGCTGACGGTACAGGACGAGGCGCTCGAGCGGCTCGTGCAGGAGGGCTACAGCCTCGCCTACGGGGCACGCTTCCTGAAGCGGACGATAGAGGATCGCATCAAGCTGCCGATCAGCCAGCGATGGGCCGAAGGCGTGCACTTCACCGCGGAAGTGCGCGAGGACCGGATCGAAATCGAGGTTTCGCGGAAACGCCCGCGTCCGGAGCTGGTCGCGACGGCGTGAGTTTCCATTCGAAGGCCTGCTGCTCGGCTTCGGCCGCGTCGGGCGGCGGGCCTCCAGGCTCGGCCGGCACCCTCGAGGCCCGGCGATTCACCTCGTAGCGCCTCTGCAGGGCGTCGATCGTCGAGCGCACGGCAGCCGAATAGGCCGAGGGGACGTACGCGCTCGGGTACAGCCGCGTGTACCCTTCGACCATCTGCGGGTATTCCCGCCTCAGGAATTCCATGAAGTGGTCCTTCGTGCCACCTTTGAGGTGCATCAGGTTCGCGCCCATGAACGCGGCGCCGTGATCGGCGATCGCCTTCACGGTCGCCTCGAGCCGGACACGCTGGGTCGTGAAGCCGGGAACGACGGGTGCCATCAGCACGCCGGCGTTGACGCCCGCATCGCGCAGCGCACGCACGGCCCGCAGCCGCTGGAGCGGATGCGCGGTTCCCGGTTCGAGCGCAGCCCACGCCTCTTCGTCGACCGTCGGCACGCTCACGCATACCGTGCAGCCCGCCGAGCGGCCAAGGTCGCCCAGCAGATCGGCATCGCGGACGACCATCGGCCCTTTCGTCACCAGCCCGATGGGCGTTCGCGAGGCGAGCAGGGCCGCCAGCGCCCGGCGAGTCAGCTTGTAGCGGCCCTCGATGGGCTGATACGGGTCGGTGGCGGTGCCGACCGCGACGAGGTCACGTTTCCAGGACGGCTTGTCCAGCTCGTGCGCGAGCACCTCGGGCAGGTTGGTCTTCACGAAGATGATCGACGAGAAGTGATCGCCGGATCCCAGCTCGAATTGCGTCTGGTAGCGCCGCGCGAAACAGTAGTGACAGCCGTGGGTGCAGCCGCGGTACGGATTCAGGGTCCACTCGAACGGCATGCCCTCGACGCGGTTCAGGGCGGACCGGCAGGTGACCTCCACGTACTGCGCCGCATCGGCGCGCCGCTCGGCTCGATCGAGCGCGGCGGCTGGTCCTTCGTCGCGGATTCTCAGCGCCAGCGTCCGCGTCGTGGGCGGTCCCGCGTGCAGCGCGAAAAGGAGGGGGTGGTCGGCCGTCACACGTTTCGCCTTTGTTTCGCCACGATGATGGCCGAATCACAGCCTTCCCGTCAAGAGGAGGCAAGGTCATCAGGCCCCGGCGCGCCTGCGCCAGAACTCCAGGAGGTCCGACAGCGTCCGCTCGATCGGGATGACGGGTTGCCACCCCGTGTCGGCGGCAATCCGCGAAGGGTCGCCGAGCAGCACAGGGTTGTCCGATGGACGCATCAGCCGTGGATCTCTTTCCACGCTGACAGCGACGCGCGCGAGGCCGAGGAGCACGTCGAGGAGGTCGCCGACACGGTACGCGCGCCCGCAGCAGACGTTGTACGGCACCCCCGGCCGTCCGCGTTCGACGAGCGCACGATAGGCGCGGACGGTGTCCCGGACGTCGGAGATGTCGCGGCGGGAGTCGAGATTGCCGACGCGAATCACCGGTTCGCGAATGCCCGCTTCGATCTCGGCGATCTGCCGCGCGAAATTCGACGTGGCATACGCGGGAGACTGGCGGGGCCCCACGTGGTTGAACGATCGCGTGAGGAGTGTCGGGCACCACGTGGCGCGGGCCGCAACCATCTCCTGCGCGAGCTTGCTGAGACCATATGGGCTGGTCGGCCCGATGGCGGACGCCTCGGTGAGCGCCTCGAGCGAGGGCCGATAGACCAGCGCGGAGCCTGTGACGAGCACCGTGCAGGCAAGTCCTGCCAGGCGCACCCCGTCGAGCACGTGATGCGTGCCGAGGGCGTTGACGCGCAGCGGGACGGCAGGATTCGACCACGACCCTCCCACGTCCGCCGCGCCCGCACAGTGGTAGATCACCGCAGGCCGAAGCTCGGCAATCGCGGCCGCGACGTCGGCACGGTCGAGGACGTCGACCCGGCGCCAGTGTACCCGCTGTTCGTCCTCCGGCTGTACGCCGCCGGGCCTCGACCAGGCCGCGAGCGCCGGCTCGAACGCGAGCAGGTGCTCGATGAGATGGCTGCCGGCAAATCCGTTCCCGCCCGTCACGAGCGAAGGGCCAGCCACGACTAGTGGACCGTACCGGTCATTTGTGAAGCCGCTTTCGGGCGGGGCATCCCGGCTGGCGGCGTTGCTCCTCCCTCAAATACTCCCGGTATTCTCGGTCGTCGCGCCTTGCCAGCCGGGCGCCGCGCTCCGAAATCGTGCTCCACAAATGACCGGCACGGTCCACTATCAGCCCTGACGTTCGCCGTACTGCGTCTCGTAGTACGTCCTGAACGCCGGGTCCTCGTGCTTGATGGGCCGCCACCACCACTCGTTGCCGCGGTACCAGTCGACCGTTTCGGCCAGTCCCCGGTCGAACGGCACCTGCGGCGCCCACCCGAGTGCCCGGAGCTTGGAAGTGTCGAGCGAATAGCGCCGGTCGTGCCCCGGGCGGTCGGGCACGTGGCGGATGAGCGACTCGGGCTTCCCGACGAGCTGCAGGATTCGCCGCGTCAGGTCCGCGTTGCGGACGTGCGAGCCGCCGCCGATGTTGTAGACCTCGCCCGGCGTTCCCCGCTCCAGCACGACGTCGAGCGCGCGGCAGTGGTCGGAGACGTGCAGCCAGTCACGCTCGTTCTGCCCGTCGCCGTACAAGGGCACCGGCACATCGTCGAAGGCGTTGGTGATGAAGAGCGGGATGACCTTCTCGGGAAACTGGTAGGCGCCGTAGTTGTTCGAGGCCCGGGTGATGAGGACGGGCACGCCGTAGGTCGCCCAGTAGCTGTAGGCGAGGCGGTCGGCGCCGGCCTTGCTCGCCGAATACGGATTCCGCGGCTTCAGCTCGTCGGTCTCGCGGCTGGATCCCTCCGGGACGCTCCCATAGACTTCATCGGTCGAGATCTGCACGAAGGACCGGAGACGAGGCGCCTGCCGCGCCGCCTCGAGCAGGACGAACGTGCCGAAGACGTCGGTGGTGATGAACTCGCCCGCGTGCAGGATGGAGCGGTCGACGTGCGTTTCGGCGGCGAAGTGCACGACGATCTCCGAGGCGCTCACGAGTGGAGCGGCCGCCGACGGGTCGGCGACGTCTCCCTTGGCGAACTCGTGCCGCGGGTGATCGAGGACGTCCTTGAGATTCTCGAGCCGTCCGGCGTAGGTGAGCTTGTCGAGCGTGGTGATGCGCCAGTCCGGGTGCGCCGCGAGCCCGTGCCGGACGAAGTTGGAGCCGATGAACCCGGCGCCGCCGGTCACGAGAACATCAACCATCGTTACGGCTCCCGTCGCAGAAGAAACGTCATGTGCCCGTCCGCCTGCCGCTGGTATGGTGGCCTCTCCCGACGTCTGACGGATGCCAGCCTGCCCGGAGTCACCATCGGATGCCGACCTCCGAATTGTCTCCGAGCATGAAGCGGAAGGCGCTCGGCTTCATCGGCTCGCGGTAGATGCGCACGTTCCTGCCGATCAGGCTGTCCTCGACGCGGTTGGCGAGGTTGCAGACGGAGCTTCCCTCGAGGACGATGCTGTGCTCGACCTCGGACTCGCGGATCTCGACGTCGTTCATGATCGAGGTGTACGGTCCGACGTAGGCGTGCACGATGCGCGCCCGCGCGCCGATGATCGCGGGCCCGCGCACGACCGACTGCTCGATCGTCGCGCCCTCTTCGAGGATGACCTTGCCTTCGACCCGCGACGAGGCGTCGACGGTCCCCTCGAGGCGGCGTTCGATCGTCTCGAGAATCAGGCGGTTGGCTTCGAGCATGTCCTCCAGCTTGCCCGTGTCCTTCCACCATCCGTCGACGATGCAGGGGTGCACGTCGAGGCCGCGGTCGATGAGGTCCTGGATGGCGTCGGTGATCTCCAGCTCGTTGCGGAAGCTGGGCTTGATGCGCCTGACCGACTGGAAGACGTCGGGTGAGAACATGTAGACGCCCACCAGGGCGAGGTCGCTCTTCGGGGCCTTCGGCTTCTCGACGAGCCGCACGACCCGGCCCTCCGACAGTTCGGCGACGCCGAACATCTGCGGGTCCGGAACCCGGGCCAGCAGGATCTGGGCCGCGGGACGATCGCGCGCGAACTCCTCGACCAGCTGCCTGATGCCGCGGTTGAGGAGGTTGTCGCCCAGGTACATGACGAACGGGTCGCTGCCGATGAACGGCTCGCTGATGAGCACCGCGTGCGCGAGGCCCCGCGGGGCATCCTGCTCGATGTACTGCACGCGCACGCCCCATGCCGAGCCGTCGCCGACCGCCGCGCGAATCTCCGCCTGCGTGTCGCCGACAACGATGCCGATCTCGCGGATCCCCGCCTCCGCCATTGCCTCGATGCCGTAGAAGAGGACCGGCTTGTTCGCCACCGGTACGAGCTGTTTCGCGCTGGTGTAGGTCAGCGGCCGGAGTCGCGTCCCGCGGCCGCCGCTCAGGATGAGTCCCTTCATCACCGTCCCTGCTGTCCGCCGAAGGCTCCGAGCACGTTTGAGAAGCTGCCGATGCCCGCGAGCGTGAACGAGATGTTGAAGCGGCGGTCCTGCGGCACCGGCACGCCGGCGAATCCGCTCTGGAAGTTGAAGGTCTGGTACTCGACGCCGAAGCCGCAGCACTGCGCATTGTAGTATGCGAGGTAGCGCTGCTGCAGGAAGCTGTCCCGGCGCAGATCGTAGTTGAACGCGTAGCTCGCGCCGACGCGGTTGCGCAGGGCGCGGACGTTCACGGTCGCGTTCAGATAGTGATCGGCCAGTTCGGGTACGTCGAAGCCGGGCAGATCCGCGATGTAGCGGCGCTGGCTCCACCCGGCCGAGACCTGGACC
>DATIEW010000035.1:0-2300 GCA_035455585.1 Vicinamibacterales bacterium
CTTCATGCTCGACCTCCACACGAAGGAGCACGGATACACCGAGGTCGAGCCGCCGTTTCTCGTCAACGCCGACGCTCTGCGCGGGACCGGCAATCTCCCGAAGTTCGAGCAGGACCTGTTCAGGATTGCCGGTGACTGGGATCTGTATCTCATCCCGACCGCGGAGGTGCCGCTGACCAACCTGCACCGGGGCGAGATTCTCGACGGCCGCCAGCTTCCGCTCAAGTACACCGCCTACACGCCCTGCTTCCGCAGCGAAGCGGGATCGTACGGCGCCGACGTCCGGGGCCTGATCAGGCAGCACCAGTTCGACAAGGTGGAGCTGGTGAAGCTCACCGCGCCCGATCGGTCCTACGACGAGCTGGAGTCGCTGACGGCCGACGCCGAGGAGGTGCTGAAGCGTCTCGGATTGCCGTATCGAACCGTGGTTCTCTGCACCGGAGACACCGGGTTCGCGTCTTCCAAGACCTACGACATCGAGGTCTGGCTCCCGAGCCAGAAGGCGTATCGCGAGATCTCCTCGTGCAGCAACACCGAGACGTTCCAGGCGCGCCGCGCGAACATCAAGTTCCGCGCCGCGGGAGCGGGCCGGGCGGAGCACGTGCACACGCTGAACGGATCCGGTCTGGCCGTGGGCCGCGCGCTCATCGCGATCCTGGAGAACTACCAGCAGGAGGACGGCACGGTCGCCGTCCCGGAGGCTCTCCGCAGCTATATGGACGGGATGGACGTGATCAAGAGCCCGAAGTAATGCCTCAGCCAGCGCGGCTTCACGCCCGCGACGGCTGAGAAGCCCCGGGGACGACCCGCGGACAACGAGCCCCACCCGCAGCCTGGGTCGTTTGACATCAATTAGCTCGGAAGCAATAGTATTGAGGCGAGTCTTCTTCGCCCTCGGAGGAACTGCCGCGTGGACGACGCGTCGGATCGTCTCGTCACGGAGCGGCTCGAGTCGTTCGTCGACTCGATCGTGCGCGGACTGAATCTGCCGTCTGACCTCGCGGCGGAGGCGCGCGCCGACTTTCTCGCGCACCTCGAGACCGCCGTGCATTCGCGGCGCGGCCGCGGCGAACCGCTCGACGCCGCTATCGCCGCCGCCATCGCTCGATTCGGGCCGACGGACGTGCTCCGAAGGCGGCTTCAGGAGGCTGGCCAGCGTCGGGCGGCTCGCGGCCGCCCCGTCGTGCGGGTGCTCCGGGGGGACGCCGTGATGATCACATGGTTTCGTGACGCGCAGCACGCGCTGCGCGGCCTGCGCAAGACGCCTGGCCTCACGCTGGTCGTCGCGTCGACCCTGGCGCTTGGCATCGGCGCCAACGCTGCCGTCTTCAGCCTCATCAAGGGCACTCTGCTGGCCGTGCCGCCCTTTCCTGACGCCGGGCGGGTCCTCCGGATCTCTTCGGTTGTCGAGCGCACCGGACAGATCCTGGGCAGCTCGATGCCGGACGTACGCGACTGGCGCGCACAGACGACGGCGTTCGTGGATCTGGCGGCGTATTTCACGATCCCGACGCAGATGGCCGGCGAGAGGCTGGCCGAGTCGGTCGACGTGACGTGGGTGAGCCCTGGGTTTTTCGAGGTCATCGGACTGTCGCCGCTGTACGGTCGGACACCGCGCGAGGATGAATTCGCGCGCGGCGCGGACGTGTTCAAGGTGGTCCTCGCCCACGGGTTCTGGCGGCGGGCGTTCGGCGGCGATCCGGCGGTCGTGGGCCGGTCCATTCGTCTCTACCGCCAGTCGTTCACCGTCGTCGGCGTGATGCCCACGGCTGTGGACTATCCCGGGGGCACCGATCTCTGGGCGCCCATGCAGGGGCTCTTCGGCGCGCTCAACAGCGATCCGCGCAGCGATTTCCGCCAGCGCCGATGGCACCGGGTGGTCGGGCGCGTCCGCCCGGCGCTCGATGTCGCCACGGCCAACGCCGAGCTCGACACGATCGGCCGCCGGCTCGCCGCGGAGTATCCGGGTACCAACCGCGATATCCGCGTGCGCGCCGTCACCCTGCACGAAGCCGAGGTTGGTGACCTGCGTCCGTACTTCCTACTGCTGCTCGGCGCCGTCGGCTTCGTGCTGCTGATCTGCTGCGCGAACGTCGCCAACCTGCAACTGGCGCGGGGCCACTCACGCCTGCGCGAGCTCGCGGTCCGATCGGCGATGGGCGCCACGCGTCCGCGTCTGCTCCGCGAGCTCTTCATCGAGCAGGTCGTCGTCGCCGTGTTGGGGGGCCTTCTCGGACTCGCCGGTGCGCACTGGCTCCTGGCGATCCTGATGCGCCTGGTGCCCGTTGATCTGCCGTCAT
>DATIEW010000036.1:0-10090 GCA_035455585.1 Vicinamibacterales bacterium
CCTCCTGCAGAGAATGCGCGGTGTCAACACCCAATCCCCAACTCCCAACTCCCAAGCGCACGGGAAGTTTGGGAGTTGGAAGTTGGAAGTTGACACTCACAACTCATAACTCAGAACTGAGGACTTCATCAACGCCCCTCCGGACACGCCTGCCGGTGTCTCGGCGGCGCGTTGGCCGGAACCGCGCGCGCCTGCATGACCTGCACGCGCGGCGGCATCGTCGGCGCCAGCGTAACCGAGGCGCGGACGTCTCCGCGCTCGCAGCTCAGCGTCCACTCGCCCCTGAGGGCGTTCTCGAGGTAATCAAAAGCCTGGGCCGCCTTGCAGAGTCCCACCTTTGACCTGAGCGCGTCCAGGTCCGCGCGCCGCCGCTCCTTCGATCGATCCAGGAAGAGATTGTCGGCGGCGATGCGATCGATCTCCGTGTCGTCCCACCTGGCGATGAGGCGCGAGACGGCGTCGCGGGCCTCGACGAGCGCGGGTGACGGCTGGACGACGCGAGGCTGAAGCCCGCCTGTTGCCGAGAGGCGCTCGAAGGCCGTGCCGGTGACACCGCTCCAGCCGGTGTAGGTGAGGTTTCCAAAGGCGATGATCCCGACGCCGTACTCGGGGAGCCACCGCATGATCGACCCGAAGCCGGGGAGTCCGCCGCCGTGCGCGACGATCAGACCGAAATCGCACGTCTGCGAGATGCGAAGCCCGAAGCCGTAGCCGCCGGCGCTCAACTCGATCGCGCCGGTGTCGCCGCTCCTGGTGATCAGTGCCGGCTGCGTGCGCGCGACCTGCTGCATCTCGCGCAGTGAGGCTCGCCGCACGGGACCGCCTTCGGGTCCGTCGCGAGGCGGCCAAGCGGACAGCAGCGCGCCGACGTACTTCGCCAGATCGGGGACGGACGTCAGCATGCCGCCCATCGCGCCGAACGCACCGTCGGCGAGCAGCTCCTCCTCAACCCACCGGCCGTCCTCCCACCTGTAGCCGAGCGCGAGGCGGTCACGAGGCACCGATCGCGGCTCCAGGGTCGTCGACGTCATGCCGAGCGGGCGGAGCAGGCTGGCCTCGATGAACTCGTTGTAGGGGACTCCTGACGCGCCCGACACGATGCGCCCGAGGATCGCAAACCCGTAGTTCGAGTACTCGTATGCGAGGCCGGGAGCGTTGGAAAACGGGAGCCCCCGTTCCAGCATCCGGGAGAACTGTTCCCGGCTGTCGGCAAGATGCCGGTCGGCCCACGCGTTGTCTTCGGGGAACCCTTCCGCGTGCGACAGGAGATGGCGGATGGTGATGCGTGGCGAATCCGCCGTCGGGTACCTGAGCCCCTTCAGCTCCGGAACGTAGCGCTCAGCCGGATCGTCGAGCGACAGTTTCCCTTCGTCGCGCAGCTTCAGGATGGCCATGGCAGTGAAGCTCTTCGTCATCGACGCGATGCGGAAAACGGTGTCTGGCATGACCGGCGCCTTCGAGGCAACGTCGCGGAGGCCCATGGTTCCGCTGTGCGCCAGTTCGCCGTCGACCACGATGCCCCACGCCGCGCCGGGGATGTTGCCGCGCGTGACGAAGTCCTGGAACAGCCGGTCGATGCCGGCAAACGCGCCGGCAAGTTTCGCGCGCCTGCCGGGATCGCTGAAAGCTGGCGGCGCCGACGCGGCGAGGGTGCCGGCGGGCTGGGACTGCGGTGCCGTCCGCGCGGAAGTCAGCGAAAGTCCTGCAAGAAGGAGCGTCGCAATAGCCGTCATCCGGGTATTCATGCGGGTCACCTTGTCGAGACCGGTTCCGAGAACAGCCGACCCGGACAGTCTATGCCGTGAAGGGTGTTCAGTGGAGGCATCGGCGGCGGCGACCGGGGATGAACAGGCGGCGTGCGCTGGCGGACGATGGGTGCCCGTCTGGAATGCGCGCGGCCGAGCCGGCAGCGAATCCGGCCGAAATCGCTCGTACTACGTATCTATCATCCCATCAACACATTGTGACCATCGAACCGCAACTCGAGGGGTTTCCTGGTGCGTCAGGCGTCAGCAGGCTGCTGGCCGGACGCCCGGATTGGAGCAGGGCATCCGCGTTGCACGGGGTCGCGCTATGAGACTGATGGAGCAACTGCGCCGTGACTTCAACCTGGCGTGTCGGAGCCTGCGCCGCCAGCCCGGGTTCACGGCGGTGGTCGCTCTCACGTTGGGCCTCGGGATCGGTGCCAACACCGCCGTCTTCTCCGTCGTCGACGCGGTGCTCCTGCGCGACCTGCCGTACCCGTACCCAGAGAATCTGGCCGTGCTGTGGGGAGAACTCCCGGAGCAGGGTCTCATGCGCTCTCGGCTGTCCGGCCCCGAGCTCGCCGCGATCTGGGAGGAGGCGCGATCGTTCGAATCGATGGGAGCGGTGTGGACCCGTCCCGGCGTGCTCAAGGGGAACGAGGGCCCGGCGGAGGAAGTGGAGGTCGGTTGGATCACCCCGGGCTTCCTGGAGACGCTGCGCGTGGGGGCGCATGTCGGACGCCTGCCGACACGCGAAGAGCTCGTCGCCGATCCATCCGACGTCATGGTCCTTGGCTTCGATCTCTGGCAGCGCCGGTACGGAGCGGACCCGGCCATCGTGGGCCGTTCCATCGACTTCGATGGCGAGCGCCGCACGGTGGTCGGTGTCATGCCGCGCTCGTTCCGGCTGCACCTCCCGCCGGATCAGGGCGTCGCCGAGAACCTCGCCGCTTTCCTGCCGTGGGGGGGCAGCGACTACCGCACGCTGCCGCGCGCGTTCCGCGTGTTCACGCCGGTCGCACGCCTCGCCCTGGGGATCTCGACGGCCCAGGCCGCCGCCGAGATGAAGGCCGTCGCGGAGAGCGTACGGAGCGAGAGCATCGAGTACGGCCGCTCCGGGTTCGGCCTGCGTCCCGAACTTCTGGCGGCCGGCGTCGCCGCGCACGTGCGGCCGACCCTGCTGCTTCTCCTCGGTGTGGTGACGATTGTGCTCCTCGTCGCCTGTGCCAACGTGACGAATCTCAGTCTGGCCCGGGCAGCCGACGCCGAGCGGGACTTCCGCATGCGTTCGGCGCTTGGCGCAAGCCGCGCGATGCTCTTCCGGCAGATGCTCGCCGAAAGCGCGCTGCTCGGGGCTCTCGCTGCAGGCGTGGGACTGCTCGTCGCGATGGCAGGACAGAATCTCCTGCATCTGTTCGAGCCGGGCAGGCTTCCCCGGATCCAGGACCTATCGGTGGACCCGCGCGTGATCGCCTATGCTGCCGCCGCGTCGTTCGCGACCTCGCTGCTGTTCGGATGTCTCTCCGCGAAGCAGGCCCTGGCGGCCGCCGGTGCCAGTGGCCTGCCGGACGCGGCCCGGACGACTGCCGGCCGCCCGGCTCGCCTGCGGCGTGCCCTCGTGGTGAGCCAGGTCGCGATGTCGTTCGTCCTGCTCGCCGGGGCGGGCCTGCTCGTTCAGAGCTTCAGCCGGCTGCTGGCTGTCGATCCTGGCTTCGATCCCGCCGGCGTGCTGACCGCGCGAATCTCGCTCCCGGACGTCCTCTATCGCTATCGCGATCAGGGACCGAGAATCGCCGGCTTCTACCAGCGGCTCGACGAGCGTCTTCGCGCGCTGCCGGGTGTACGCGCCGTGGGCGCCACGACGGCTCCGCCCCTCTCGGGAGCGTCCGGGAGGCCGCGACCCTACGCGTGGCGAGGCTCGGACGGCGACATCGAGTGGGGACGCTTCGCCGCCGACTACACCACGGTAACACCGGGATGGTTCGAGGCTGCAGGCGTCACGCTCATAGCCGGGCGCTTTCTGACGGATCGTGACGACCTCGGGCACCCGATTGCCGTGGTCGTGGACGCTGCGCTCGCGAATCGGGCGTGGGGGGGCGCACGCGCTGCGGCAGGGGAGCCGCTCCGCGTCGAGATCTTCCGCGACGGCGAGTTTCAGTCCGTGTGGGGCGAGGTCGTCGGCGTGATCGACGCTGTGCGCCTCGATCGACTCGAGTCTCCCGGGCGAGAGCAGGTGTACCTCGCTCACGCGCAGTCGCCGCAGCGCACCATGTACCCGACGCTGCGCGCGGAGGGAGATCCGCTGGCTCTCGTGGCGGCCATCCAGCGCGAGGTAGCCGCGCTCGAAGCCGACCTTCCCGTCTTCGACGTGCGGCTGGCCTCCGAGCACGTCGCGGGGGCGACGGCGGTGTCCCGGTTCGCTTTGTTCACCCTGGGTGCGTTCGCAGCCGTCGCAGTGCTGCTCGCCGCTGCGGGCGTCCACGCGGTGATGGCGCACTCGGTCAGCCGCCGCCGCTACGAGATCGGCGTCCGCCTCGCTCTTGGCGCCACGCCTCGACGCATTCGCCGCCTGATCCTGAGACAGGGCATGACGCTCGCCGCATGCGGCGTCGGTCTGGGGCTGCTCGGCGCCCTGGCCCTGACCGATCTTCTGTCGGGCCTGCTCTTCGGCGTCGCGCCGCGCGACCCCTGGACGCTCGCGAGCGCGGCGGCGCTGCTCGTGTGCGTCGCGTCAGTCGCCTGCGCCGCTCCTGCTCGACATGCCTCGCGCCTGCCGCCGACGGAAGCGCTGCGGGGTCCCTGATTCGCCTTCTCCTGGCTTCGACACCACGACCATGAACCACCGCTGGCCGCCAGCCTCGGATGTCTCCGGCAGGAAGCCGGCCTCCTTCAATTCGCGCGTCACCGATTCCTGACTGACCCCATGCATCCCGTCCCTGGAGCGATCGGCGGCGGTGGACGCCTCGGTGTTGGGCGGCGTGAAGTCGACAATGGCTACCTTCCCGCCGGCCTTGACAGCCGCCGCGATCGACGCGTCCATCGACGCGGGATCCGCGAAGTGATGGTAGACGTTGCGCATGAACAGCGCATCGCAGGCGCCATCGGGGAAGTTCGTCCTCACGGGATCGCCGGCCACGACGGTGATCTGCACCACGCCGCTTCGCGCCACGTTCTGCTGCAGGGTCTTCACGCGCTCGTCGCCAAGCTCGCTCGTATAGACGCGGCCGGTCGGGCCGACCCGGCGCGCCGCGGCGATGGTCAGCTCGCCATCGCCGGCGCCGATCTCGCATACGGTGATGCCCTCACGGACCCCGATGGCCTCGAAGATCCGTTCGGTGCGGATCGTCGAACCGGACCGCTGCGCAGATGCGCCTGGCAGGACGAACAGTGTGACGAAGAGCAGTGCTGACGATTTCAACTTCCAATTCTCGATTCCCAACTCCCAACTCCCAATCAGATTCCGAACTGCCACTTGATACTCCCAGCACCCGATTATGTTCTCAATTTGAATCCCCCGGTTCTCATTCTCGACCCCTGAATCCTAACCGAGATTCACTTGTGTTGAAGTGCGGGGGGACGAAGTCCCCCGCGGCTCTTCCAGCCGCAGTGCCAGGACGAGCAGCCCGCGGTGCGGCGGCAGATCGATCGCGTGGAGACCTGTCGAAGCCGCTTCGGGGCGGAACGTCGGGAGCATCCTCCCGGTTTCGCCGTCCACGAGCAGCCCTTCCATCCGGTGTGGCCACGTAGGCGATGGTCAGGAGGCGATACGACGCGCGATTCATCTGTGCCCGAAGTCCGCTGAGTGCGAGTCGAGGTCTTGCCACACCCGGCTCGCCGGCTTGACGGGCGGTTCCTTTCGAGCCCGTCTCAGGGATACAGTAGGAGGTCGTGTCGGGGCTCACCCACGCCGCATCATGCGGCGCGGCCGACGGCGAACCTGGTGAAGGCCCACCATAGCGGAGTGATTCATGCCCGTATCACGTGTCCTAGCAGCCCGTGGTGAAACACCAGCGTCGCACCGAGGGCGAGGCGCCCCGCCCCACCCCACGGCGCAAACCACGCGCCGTGGGGATCCCGGGCCGGCAAGGCGCGACGACCGAGAATACGGGGAGTATTTGAGGAAGGAGCAACGCAGCCGGCGGGGATGCATCGCCGGCCGAATGCAGCTGGCGTTTCACCACGGGCTGCCAGGCCATTCATCTCGAGGAGCGTCAGCCCGCTGGTCTCCGCTCGCGGTCGCCACGGTGCTCGTCGCTCTTCTTCTTTCTTCCCCGAACGCCGCGGCGAGCACCCTCCGCCAGGCTGGGCAGCAGTCGACCACCGGACGGATCGTCGTCACGATCACGACCCTCGAGGGGACGGTGCACATGTCCGGCGTGCAGGTGGAACTGCGCGCGGAGGGTGACGGAACCGTTCTGGCGAAGACCGTCTCCGACCGCGTCGGGCAGGTGGTCTTCCCGGACGTGCCGGCCGGCCGCTACACGGTGCGAGCGACCCGTCCCGGGTTCATCGACCGGGACTCTCCGGTCTTCGATCTCAAGGCAGGCGAGGTCGTCCAGGTCCTGGTCGACATCCAGCTCACGTTCGTGCTGCCTGAGATCGAAGTGCGTGCCGAGACGCCGTCGCCAACCGACAGCGTCCAGCCGGTGTCGATGAGCGACATGCTCGCCGGCTCGCTCCTCGACGTGGCGCCGCTCACCGGCGACGACTTCCAGAGCCTGCTGCCGCTGCTGCCCGGCGTCGTGCGCGGCCCGGATGGCCGCCTGCGCATCAAGGGGGGCCAGCCCACGCAGGGAGCGCTCCAGGTCAGCAGCGCCAGCCTGAACGACCCCTCGTCCGGCGACTTCGACCTCGAGCTGCCGGCGCAGAGCATCGAGTCGGTCGAGGTGCTCGCCAACCCATTTGCCGCCGAGTTCGGCCGCTTCACGACGAGCATCACGCAGATTCGCACGAAGCGGGGAACGAACGAATGGCAGATCAAGCCGGGCAACCTGATCCCGAGGCTCGGCAAGGGCCTGACCGCCATCCGGGCGTTCGAGCCGCGCTTTTCCGTTCGCGGGCCTCTCGAGCGCGACCGGGTGTTCCTGTCGCAGGATGTGCAGTTCCGCTACGTCACCACGCCGGTGAAGAGCCTGCCGGACGAGCCGGAGATCGAGGTCACGAGCTTCGATTCCTTCTCGCGCGTCGATTACGTGCTCTCCTCGCGTCACACGCTGGTCGGCGGCCTCATTACCTTCCCTCGCGAGATCGATGGGGTGACGATGAACACCTTCAGGCCGCCCGAGGTCACGCCGCACTTCAGCCAGAGCGGCTGGTCGACGGGGATCGTCGATCGGTTCTCGCTCGCGCGTGACATCGTCCTCGAATCGACCCTGTCGGGGCGGTGGTTCGAGATCAACGTGAACACCGAGGGAACCTCGCCGATGGTCTACGCGCCCCAGACCCAGAGCGGCAACTTCTTCAACGACCAGGAGCGCGAGGTCGACAGCCTCCAGTGGGTCGAGGCGCTCAGCTTCTCGAGCGATCTCTGGCGGGGCCGGCACGTGTTCAAGGTCGGCAGCGACCTGCAGCGTTCCCACTTCCGCGGATTCAGCGAGAGCAGTCCGGTCGAGGTCAGGCGGCTCGATGGGTCCCTCGCGGAGCTGACCGAGTTCGCCGGCCACACCACGCAGGAGGAGAGCGGAGTCGAGGTCGCGCTCTTCGCGCAGGACCGCTGGCGGCTCGGCTCGCGCGTGACGCTCGAGCTGGGCCTCCGCATGGACCGCGACGCCGTCGTCCAGCGCGTGAACTGGTCGCCGCGCGCGGGCGCCGCGATCGCCGTGCTGCCAGAGGGGCGGGCGATCATCCGCGGCGGCTACGGCAAGTTCGTGCAGAGGGCCCCGCTCAACATCGGCGCGTTCCCCTCCTTCGATTCACAGGTAGTGTCGCGCTTCACCGTCGACGGGTCGCCCATGGGAGCGCCGATCGCCTTTCGCAACGTCTTATCGGATGATCTGCGTACGCCGGAGGCGGAAGTCGGCAACGTCGAATGGAACCAGCGCTTCGGCCGGCGATGGCTCGCCAAGATCGCATTCCTGGACCGCCGGGGGGAGCACGAGTTCATCCTGACGCCGGATCCAGCGCTGGGGGAGCTTCAGTTGTCCAGCACCGGGACATCCCGGTATCGCGAGCTCGAGGCCACCACCAGGTACCTGGGAGGAGAGCGGCGGGATCTGACTGTTTCCTACGTATGGGCCAAGGGGACCGCGGATCTCAACAACTACGATCAGTTCTTCGGCAACCTCCGCAACCCGATCATCCGCGCGAACGAGCAGGCCCTTATCCCCACCGACGTCAGACACCGGCTCCTGATCCGTGGCACGTTCGGCCTGCCGGGGCAGTGGGACTTCTCGCCGGTGCTCGAGATCCGGTCGGGATTCCCCTGGTCGGCAGTCGACGAGTTCCAGGATTTCGTGGGGCCGCGCAACAGCGCGGGGCGCCTGCCGGCGGTCCGCAATCTCGACTTCTCGATCGCCCGCCCCTGGCGGTTCAAGAAGTTCCGCTTCCGCGCAGGATTGAAGATGTACAACATCTTCGGTGCCTCGGCCGAACGCGACGTGCAGAACAACATCACGTCGCCCGATTTCGGGTCGTTCTACAACCCCATCGAGCGATCGATCGGATTCGTGTTCGGGGCGGCTCGATAGAACGGTGGTGTCGGTCGCCCGCGCTTCGCGCGACTGTGGGGCAGGAGGCTCGGAGACTCACACGCCATCTGAGGCCGTTACGGCGTGTGATGTCCGGGCCTCCCGCCCCACAGCGGCCGGCCGCAGGCCGGCGGGCGGCCGCCACGGGCCGCCGCGGCGCAGACCCTTCTCCTGATCTCCTGATCTCCTGATCTCCTGATCTCCTGTTCTTCCGCCTCCTGATCTCTCCTCCGGTCGGCTCACGCTCAGTGCTGTTACCCGAATCAGGCGTTGAACATCGGGAGCCTCCTACACGCTACCGCGGCTGTGGCCGATATTCACTCGACAGGGGGACGCATGAAAAGGGCACTGGTTCCGCTCCTCGGGGTGACGCTTGCAGCGGGCTGCTCGGGAGGGGGAGGGTCTGCCGACGACAGCGGCGGCGGCGACGCCCGCGTGACGATCGCCGGCAAGGCGTTCACGGTGAACAACGTCAGGTTCATCCACGAGCTCGGCGACGATGGCTACTTCCGGGTGGAGGGCGACGACGCCGCGCACCCCCAGGAAGACTGCGTGCCGGGCCTGTCGGGCGGCCTGGCCCTGTACGGCGAAATGCCCTCGACTGTAACTTCGCTTCGCGACCTGAACGGCATGGAGCTGCCCTTCGAGTTCTCGGGCGACGGCGACGACGCCAACCTGTGCTTCGTCGGCTCGAACGGCCTGCTCGGCGTCGAGCGGGGAACGGTGCGCTTCGGCGCGGTCGAGGGGACGAAGCTCGCGTTCACGTTCTCGGGCAGCTTCGTACTGTACGACGGCGTAGGCGGCCAATCGCCGTCCGAGGTGAGCGCGATGGGCAGCGGCATCGCCCACGTCGCGATCCAGTGATCCTTCCTTCTTCATTACTTCGGCGTTCCGACGAGATGAATGACGCCTATCGGCAGGCCGGCCACCCTCGTCGAGCCGATGTCCCATGCGAAGCGTTCGTGTCCCGGCGTTCTCGCGACCAGCTCGCGCAGTTCGTCCTCGTGGTAGTGGCGCAGGAGCGAGACGATGCCGTCGAAGAGCACGATGAGCGGGATGAGCGGCAGGAGGTAGGTGAAGAGCAGCCGCGACCAGCGGAACGGTCGCACGAACGGCGTGAAGAGCAGCAGCGCGGGCAGCTGCAGCGGCATCGCGATGAGCCCGATCCCTCGATGGTTGATGCCTTCGAACACGGCGATCGCGCGACGCTTGCTCAGCGCGTCGGAGAGGATCGAGACGGCAGCCTCCGCCGGAAAATGATGGAACGCATTGAACATCGTCCGGACGCCGTCGAGATGCGCCGGGACGTCCGCTGCGTCGACTCCCTCCAGGTGAAAGCGCAGCCGTCCCCTGCTTCGCTCGCGCAGGTCGCGGAAGGCGTCGATGTTCGGGTAGAGGTCGCACAGGATGACGGTGGCCGGGCCGGTCTTTGCCAGCTCGCGCTCGAGCGTGAGCCACGGTCCGCCGCCGCCCGAGCACAGGTCGACGACGGTGTTCGTGCCGCTCGCGTCCATGGCCGCGCGGATCCTCGGGGCGGCCACCGAGAAGACTTTCGTCGCGTTCGCCATGAAGCCGAGCCAGTCGGTGCCCCCATCACGGACGGCGCGGGGACACCAGCTGAGGTCTTCGAGCTCGACGAGCTGCCGCCTTCGCATAAGG
>DATIEW010000037.1:0-2245 GCA_035455585.1 Vicinamibacterales bacterium
CCTGACCCAGGTGTCCCGGTACGGGGCACAGCTCAAAGTGCCGATCACCCGTGCACGGGTGCGCGTCGTCATGCGGTGGTATCGCCAGGGCTCCGTCGTGGCGCAGACCATCGAAAGCGGCTGTACGGGCGTGGAGACGCACCTGGAGATCGAGTCGACAGCGCCATCCGAGAAGGTCGCCGCCGTGGTCCGCTGCGCCAAGCGGGGATGTTACGCCGAGAATCTGGTGATGCAGCCGGTGCCGCTGAGAAGCGAAGTGACGGTTAACGGACAGCCCCTCGATCTCGACGCGTATCCCCCGCCGGGGGCGAGGAACACGCGATGAGCCGCACGCGATGAGCCACACGCCGCAGGTTGGCGCGCGTGTGCTCCGGAAGGAGGACCCGAGGCTTTTGACCGGACGCGGTCGCTTCGTGGCGGATGTCCGCATCCCGGGCGCGTTGCAGGCCGCCGTCTTTCGAAGTCCTCACGCGCACGCTCGGCTCCGCCAGCTCGACGCATCGTCGGCGCGTGACCTGCCCGGCGTGGTCGGGGTCTTCGCCGCAGCCGACATCGCGTGCCGTGGACGCATTCCGGTGCGCCTTGGTCCGAAACCCGCCCAGATCCCGGGGCTTCAGCCGCTGCTGGCGACGGACTCCGTCCGCTACGTCGGTGAGCCGGTCGCGGTGATCGTCGCCGAGAACCGGTACGTGGCGGAGGATGCGCTCGAGCTGATCACCGTGGACTGGGAGCCGCTCCCGGCCATCACGGATGCACACGCGGCCCAGGTGCCGGGGGCGCCATCGCTCCACGACGGTGCGCCGGCGAACCTGGTGCAGCGCTTCGAGGTGCGCACGGGAGATCCGGAGCAGGCGATGGCAACGGCCGACGTACGTCTTCGAGACCGCTTCGACGTACAGCGGCACACCGGAGTGCCCATGGAGACCCGCGGTCTGCTGGCGGGCTTCGACGTGGGGACGGGAATGCTCACGCTCTACGGACCGACGAAGGCGCCGTATTTCACCCGACGCACGGTCGCCGACCTCATCGACCACCCGGAGCATCTCGTGCAGGTGGTCCGCGTCGACGTCGGCGGCGGCTTCGGCGTGCGCGGCGAGTTCTACCCGGAGGACTTCCTCGTTCCGTTCGCCGCGCGCCGGCTCGGCCGCCCGGTGAAATGGATCGAGGACCGGCGCGAGAACCTGCTCGCCTCGAATCACTCGCGCGAGATCGACTGCGAAATCGAGATCGCGTGCGATGCCGACGGCAGGATCCTAGCGCTCGTGGCGACCGCGTGGCTGGACATGGGAGCGTACCTGCGCACCTCCGCGGCGATCCCGCCGCGCACGCTCGCGCAGGGCCTCTCGGGCCCCTACGACATCCCGAACGTCCACGTGTCCTCGTCGATGCTGCTTACCAACAAGTCCCCGGTCGGCACCTACCGGGGACCCGGCCGCTTCGAGGGAAATTTCTTCCGGGAGCGCCTGTTCGACATGGCGGCGAAGGATCTCCGCATCGACCCGCTGGAGTTCCGGCGCCGCAACCTGGTGAAGCCCTCGCAGATGCCCTATCGCGTCCCGACGATCCGGCCGGTGGAGCGGGAGGAGCACCTCGACAGCGGCGACTACCTCGCCGCGCTGGAGCGATGCGTCGCCGAGTTCCGCTGGAACGAGAAGGCCGCGCTGCAAGGCAGGCTAATCGACGGCCGCTACCACGGTCTCGGGATCGGTTGCTTCATCGAGGGCGGCGCCGCCGGGCCGCGGGAGAATGTTCGGTTCGAAGCGGGGCGCGACGGACGGTTGACGCTCCGCACCGGCTCGGCGAGCGTGGGACAGGGCATGGAGACCGTTTGCGTACAGATCGCCTCCGACGCGCTCGGCTTCCCGATGGACCGGATCGACGTCACGCACGGCTCCACCACCCAGATCGCGGAAGGCTTCGGCGCGTTCCACTCGCGCTGCGTCGTGGTCGGCGGGTCGGCGATCCTGGATGCGGCCACGCGGTTCAAGGAGGCGATTCGAGCCGCGGCCGCGCGACATCTGCGATGCGAGCCCGCCGAGGTCGCGATCGGCGAAGGACTTGCGGCATCCCGCGGCGGCAGGACGATCGGCCTGGGCGAGCTCGCGGTGCTCGAGCCCGGTCTCGGCGCGGACGGCACGTTCGCGAGCCATCTCCACACGTATGCCTACGGCGCGGCGGCGGCGCACGTCGCCGTCGATACCGCCACGGGCCACGTCGAGCTGCTCGACTACCTCATGGTGGAGGA
>DATIEW010000038.1:0-4316 GCA_035455585.1 Vicinamibacterales bacterium
CTGCGCGCCGCAAACCTCCAGGCCCTCCAGTCGCTGGGTCTGAGCGATGCCAGCATGGATGCGCCCGGGACGCACCCGGATTTCGGCCCCGTGACGCTCCGCCAGCTCCTCGCCACGTGGGTCGCCCACGACCTGACTCACATCGGGCAGATCGCGCGGGTGATGGCCAGGCGGTATCGCGACGCGGTCGGACCCTGGCGCGCGTTCCTGCCGATGCTGGGGTAAGTCTCGAGTTGTGAGTTGTGAGTTTCTCAGAACCAGAACTCGGGAGCCTGTGAAGAACTCCAGACTCGGAACTCAACACTGAGAACTCTCAGCGGCGCGCGTCGATTCGCGCGGCGATGCGAAAATAGCAGTTGATATATCTGTATATCAGCTGCTATATGTACATCGTGCCGTCGCCCGAGGCCCCACCGGAATGCCCTGGCTGGTACGTCCTGATCCACCAGCTGCCGCCGCGTCCTCTCTACCTGCGGGCGAAGGTGCGCCGGCGCCTCGCGCGCGTCGGGGCGGTCGCTGTCAAGAACTCCGTCTACGTGCTCCCCGCCCGCGCCGACTGCCTCGAGGACTTTCAGTGGATCGCCCAGGAGGCCGTCGCCGGGGGCGGCGACGCGTGCGTCTGCCGCGCCGAGTTCGTCGACGGTCTGTCGGCCGAAGCCCTGATCGAGCGCTTCCGCGGCGACGTCTCCGCGAAGTACGGACGCGTGCGAACCGGCCTCAATCGGCTGCTGGCCGAAGCCCGGAAGTCACGTGGGCCGTCCCCGCATGCCGGCGCGCGGCTGGCGCAATTGCGAAAACAGGTTCACGAGATCGGCCGCACCGACTTCTTCGCGTCGACCACAGGCCGGGAGGTACAGGCGCTCATGGCTGCAATCGAACAGACGCGGCGCCGGGCGGAGGGTGCCCGACCGGAGAGAAAGAGCGCGCCAGCGAGTGGCGAGCTCGTGGGACGCGTATGGGTGACGAGAGTGGACCCGCACGTGGATAGGCTGGCCACGGCCTGGCTCATCCGCCGCTTCGTCGACCCCGCCGCGCGGTTCCGCTTCGTGGATCCGGCCGGTGGCCGCGTCCGACCGGGAGAGCTGTCGTTCGACATGGTCGGCGCCACCTTCGGGCACGACGCGGATCGGTGCACGTTCGAGACCGTCGTGGCGCGTCTCGGGCTGACCGACCCGGCTCTCGGGCCGATCGGCGAGATCGTGCACGACATCGATCTGAAGGACGGCAGGTTCGGGCGCCCCGAGACTCACGGCGTCCAGCAGCTGATTCAGGGCCTGGTCGAGGCGCATCCTGATTCGGCCGCGCGCCTGGCCGCCGGCCACACGCTCTTCGACACGCTCCATGCCTCGTTTGGCGGACGCCAGCCCCCCGCGCGCGCGAAGGAACCCCGGCGCCGGACCGCAAGACGGAAGCGATGAGCCGGGATACTCTCGTCCTCACCGCGCGCGACGTCGAAGCCCTGCTGGATGTCCGCACCTGTATCGACGCGGTGGAGCAGGCGCTGACGCTGCACGAAGCCGGGCAGAGCCTGAAGCCGGCGTCACTCGGTCTGACCCTTCCCGGCGGCAGCCTCCACGCCAAGGTGGCGGGGCTGACGATCGATGGACGTTCGTATGTCGCGGCCAAGGTGAACGTCAACCTGCCCGGCAACCCGGCGCACCGCGGCCTCCCGACCATCCAGGGCGTGCTCGCGCTCTTCGACGTCGACGTCGGTTCTCCGCTGGCCCTCATGGATTCGATCGTCATCACCAGCATCCGGACGGGAGCCGTCGCCGCCGTCGCCGCCAGGCATCTCGCGCTGCCCGAGGCGGACTCGGCGACCATTGTCGGCTGTGGCGAGCAGGGGAAGATCCAGCTCCGGGCTATCGCTGCGGTCCGGTGCATTCGACGGGCATGGGCGATTGATATCGATCGCGGGAAGGCAGCGCAGTTCGCACGCGGCATGTCGCACGCTCTCGGCATCGAGGTCGTGGAGACCGATGACCTGCCGGGCGCGGTTTCACGAAGCCAGATCTGCGTCACCTGCACGACGTCGCATCAGGCGATCCTCGCGCCGGAGGTGCTGCACCCGGGCCTGTTCGTGGCCGCGATAGGCGCGGACAACCCGCACAAACAGGAGCTGGATCCGCAGGTCCTCTCCCGTGCGAGGGTCGTCGTCGACTCGCTGGACGCCTGCGCGGATGGAGGCGAGCTGCATCACGCGATCGACGCCGGCCTCATGACCCGCGACGACGTCCACGCCGAGCTCTCCGCCGTCGTCGCCGGTCATGCGCCCGGCCGCTCGACAGCGGGCGAGATGTTCGTGTTCGACTCGACGGGCACGGCGCTGCAGGATGTGGCAGCGGCGGTGGTCGTCTTCACCGGCGCGGTCGCCTCGGGTCGAGGTCGTCCGGTGCCGCTCGGAACGGGATGACCGGACCGCCATCCGCTCGCACCGTGCCGCTCCCGCGGCTCGCGCTCTACTTCCTCACGCTCGGGGCGATCGGCTTTGGCGGGCCCGCGGCGCTCGCGGACCGCATGCGGCGGGATCTCGTCGAGATCAGAGAGTGGATAACGCGCGAAGAGTTCGACCTGGGCCTCACCATCGCGGCTGCGTGTCCGGGGCCGCTCGCGTATCAGCTGGCTGTCTACTGTGGCTACGCGCGGCATGGCGCGACGGGCGCGTATGCCGTCGGCATGGCGTTCGCGCTCGTTCCGTTTGCGCTGGTGGTCGCCGTTGCGGCCAGCTACGAAACCTGGAGCACGAGCCTGACGGCGCGCGGCCTCTTCTTCGGCGCAGGTCCCGTGGTTGTCGCCCTGATCTGCCGCGCGTGCTGGAACCTCGGCCGCCGAACCCTCCATCGCGCCCCTTTGGCCTGGGCGACCTGCGCGACGGCGGCTGCGATCACATGGACCACCGGCCGCGAGCCGCTCTGGATGTTCGCGCTGGCCGGGCTGCTTGGCGCATTCCTGCTGCGGCCGTCGCTCGCAGGATCAAAGGCCGTGGCCGGCTCGACCCGCGGGCACACCTCGGGGGCCGCGCTGCTCGCCGTCGTCTTCGAGCCTCCGGGCATGCTCACCGCGAGCACGAGCGCTCAGCTGTTCGGCTTCTTCTTCAAGACCGGCTGCCTCGTCTTCGGCAGCGGTCTCGTCATCGTGCCGTTCCTGCGAAGCGCGGTCGTCGATTCGTACCATTGGATCGGCGAGCAGCAGTTCCTCGACTCCGTCACCGTCGGTCTCGTCTCGCCGGGACCGGTGGTCATCACGGCAACGTTCGTCGGATATCTCGTCGCCCGGCTCCCCGGCGCGATCGCAGCCACGACCGGGATGTTCCTTCCGGCGGTCCTCTTCACCATCATCGCCGCGCCCTGGTTCGAGCGACGGCGTCAGAGCCCGGTGCTCCTGGGTTTCGTCCGCGGCATCACGGCGGCAGTCGTCGGTGTGCTCGCCGGCACGGTTCCGCTCGTAGCGGGCGGGGCGGTGCCCGATGCCGCCGCGGCCGCGATCCTGGTCGCGGCAACGGCCGTCATGACGCGTTGGCGGCTTCCGGATCCGATGCTGGTGGCGCTCGGCGGCGCGGGAGGCGTTGCGATCCTCTGGTGGAGGGGGTGACTCTCCAACTCCCAGCACTGCAACTCCCGACTCCCAGACTCACGAAGGGAGGGAGGGGACGGAGGGTCGAGGGAGGGAGGGGACGGAGGGTCGGCTCCGCCGGCCGCGCCACCGGGGCATGCGTACTCCGGCCCTCGCATACGTTCGTCGTCCGCTTCACGCCACCTGATTCCTGATCTCCTGATCTCCTGATCTCTTGTTCACGTCCTCTTGATCTCTTGATCTCCTGTTGATTCCGGTGGCCGAATCGACGCCGGAAAAGAAAAGCCGCGCGGAAGACCGCGCGGCTTCGGTCCGCTCCGGCACCAGCCGGGCGTCAACCGGGAACGCGAATCATTCAGCCTTCAGCAATCCGTTCTACCAGTTCAAGCGGAACATCAACTGGCCCAGCCGGCCACCCGGATCGTATGTGTTGCTCGCGTCCGTGTAGGCGCTGGTGGCCTGGAAGATCGTCGCTCCAGTACCCGGGTTGGCCACCGGGTTGAAGTTGATGTTGTCGAACAGGTTCAGCATGTCGAACCGGATCTCGAAGTTGGTCGTCCCGCGCAGCGGGAACTTCTTCGTCACTCCCAGGTCGACCCGCGAGAACCACGGCGCCCGGAGGATCAGCTCGCGCGGCGAGCAGTCGCCCGCGCGGATCTCGAGGCAGTCGGCGCTGTTGGCCGGCGCGATGTAGCGCCCCTCCGGGGCTCCGAGGCTCGCCGAGTAGCCGTCCAGCGTGGTGT
>DATIEW010000039.1:0-16958 GCA_035455585.1 Vicinamibacterales bacterium
CCCCACCGCTGCGGTCCGCTGAGGCACTCCCTTCTCCGGATCTCCTGATCTCCTGTCTGACCACGAAAGTTTGGGGCATTGGGGTTTGGCTATAATTGGCCCCGGAGCCGTCGATCACAGCAACGAAAGGTCTTCATGCCCCTTCAGCCAGGCACATACGCACGATTCGAGACCACCGAGGGTACCTTCACGATCCGTCTCTTCGAGAAGGAAGCGCCGCGCACCGTCGCCAACTTCGTCGGCCTCGCCGACGGCTCGAAGCCGTGGAAGGACCCCTCCTCCGGCGCGCAGAGGCAGGAGCCGTTCTACGACGGCGTGATCTTCCATCGCGTCATCAAGGGCTTCATGATCCAGGGAGGCGACCGCCTCGGCCAGGGCATCGGCGGACCGGGCTACAAGTTCGACGACGAGTTCCACGCGTCGCTGCGGCACGACCGCGCGGGCATCCTCTCGATGGCCAACGCCGGCCCCAACACGAACGGCAGCCAGTTCTTCATCACGCTCGGGCCGACGCCGCACCTCGACAAGCGCCACTCCGTCTTCGGGGAGGTCGTGGAGGGACTCGACGTGGTGAAGCGGATTGGCGCGGTGCCGACGGGGCGCAACGATCGCCCGGTGAAGGACGTGGTGATGAACAGGGTCGCGATCGAGCGGGTGGAGTGATGGATCCGGATCGGCAGTCGCTCGATTCGCTGCTGCCGATCGTCTACCAGGAGCTGCGGCGCCTGGCGGCCAGCTACCTGCGCCACGAGCGTCCTGGTCAGACGCTGCAGCCGACCGCGCTCGTGCACGAGGCCTACCTCCGCCTGATGAAGGACCGTCCGGACCGTTGGCAGAACCGCGCGCATTTCTGCGCCATTGCCGCCCACTCGATGCGCCAGATCCTGATCGAGCGTGCCCGCGCCCGCGGCGCGCAGAAGCGGTGGGGCGGTCAGGCGCGCGTCACGCTGGACGAGGCGCTGGTCAAGGGGGGCGAGCAGTCGATCGATCTGCTCGCGCTCGATCGCGCGGTCGAGCGGCTGGCGGCGCTGGATCCCGAGCAGGCGCGGATCGTCGAGCTGCGGTTCTTCGGCGGCCTGACGGTCGAAGAGACCGCCGAGGCCATGTCCATCTCCCCGGCGACCGTCAAGCGCCACTGGACTATCGCGCGCGCCTTTCTCGTGCGCGAGCTCGAGGGCGAGTCCACTCCGTGACACCCGAGCGCTGGCGGCAGGTCAACGACCTGTTCCACGCCGCGATGCAGCACGACGCGGCGGCACGCGACGCGTTCCTCCGGGATAGGACGGCCAACGACCCTGAGCTGCTGGCCGAGGTGCAATCGCTTCTCGAGAGCCACCATCGGTCGACAGGCTTCATGGATCTGCCGGTCTGGAAGGTCGCCGCGGAGCTGTTCGTCGACGACGCGCCGCTGGCCGGCAAGACGATCGGGAAGTACCACGTCGTTCACGAGATCGCGCGTGGCGGCATGGGTGTCGTGTACCTCGCGCGCGACGAGGTGCTCGACCGGACCGTCGCCCTCAAGGCGCTGCCAGCCGAGTATGCGCGCGATTCGGCGCGCCGCGAGCGCCTGGCGAATGAGGCGCGCACCGCCGCGAAGCTCTCTCACCGCGCCATCGCGACGGTGTTCGAGCTGGAAACGTCCGACGACCAGCTCTACATCGTCTCGGAGTACGTTCCGGGAGCGACGCTGAGGAAAGAGCTGGCTGACGGCCCGCTGAGCGGATCGCACCTGCTGTCCACCCTCGTCGAGATTGTGTCAGCGCTCGATGCCGCGCACTCGCACAACATCATCCACCGCGATCTCAAGCCCGAGAACATCGTCCGGCGCACCGACGGGCAGATCAAGGTGCTGGATTTCGGGCTGGCGCGTTTCATGCCCGGAACCGATCTGTCGACGGTGACGCGCCAGACCGAGCCCGGCATCGTGCCGGGCACCCCCGGGTACATCGCGCCGGAACTGTTTGCCGGCCGCGAAGCCGACGCGAAGTCCGACCTTTTCGTGTTCGGCGTCGTAGCCTGGGAGCTGGCCACCGGCCAGCACCCGTTCGGCCGCACCGCCAGATCTCAGCTTGCCCGGCTCCTGGACCTGAGCGAGGGCCACGATGCGGAGCTGCGGGGACTGATACCGCTTGCCGGCCTCGACCGGATCGTCCGGCGCTGCATGAGCCGACTGCCGGAGGACCGGTACGAGTCTGCCGCGGCGCTGCTCGAGGATCTGCGACGGCTGCAGGGATCGGGCGTGGACATCGTCGCGCCGCCCCCGCCGCGGCGGCTGTGGTGGTGGCAGTTTCACCAGGCGGTGATGGCCGCCGTCGGTGCCTCTACACCGGTCCTGGCCTGGATCGCCCGCCAGTGGCTGGGCCGGCCGTCCGGCTCGCTCGTCTTCTTCGCGGTGCTCGCGCTCGCCACCGCGGCGGTCACGCTCCGTCTCAATCTGCTCTTCACGTCGCGCGTGAACCTCGAGATGCTCGTCCCCCACCGTGCGCGGCTGTTCCCGTGGATTGTGGGCTCGGAAGGCGCGCTGGCGCTCGTGCTGCTGGGCACCGCGGCCGCCCTCGTCGCGCGCGGAACGGGAAGCGAGACGGCGCTCGAGGCCATGGCCGCCACGCTCGTCAGCCTCGCGATCGTCATGGCGGCGTCGCTCGCGATCATCGAACCGGCCACCACGCGCGGGGCAGGACTTATCAAGGAAGAAGGGATAAGGGACAGGGGATAAGGGAGACAACCGAGGAATGGGCGATGGGCAATGGGCGATGGGCGATGGGCAATGGGCGATGGGCGGCCGCCTGTTCAGCCGGCGACGCCGACCTTTGCTTTCAGCAGGTCCTCCAGCGTCCGCACCAGTTCCAATGGATCGAAGGGTTTGGCGATGTGCCGCTGGAAGCCGGCCTCTGCGGACTTTGCTCGATCCCGCTCGCCGGCGAACGCCGTCAGCGCAATCGTCACGCGCGGCGATCGCGATCCGAGAGCCTCCGTGATTTGCGCCAGCATGGCGTAGCCATCCTGGTCCGGCATCGCGATGTCGCTCACGAGCGCGTCCGGCCGGACGTCGATCGCGCTCTGGAAGCCGTCTGCGGCGGATCCCGCCGCGTGCACGCGTGCCCCCGCGGCATCGAGGACCGAGATCAGCAGTTCGCGCGTGTCCGCGTCATCGTCGACGACGAGAACCGTGTTGCCTGCCAGGCGCCGGGCCGGCAGCTCCACGCTCGCGCCGCCGCTCGTGGCCTCGACCTGCTCATCGGCCGTGCGGATCGGCAGCCTCACGGTGAAAGTCGCGCCGGCATTGACGCCCTGGCTCTCCGCTTCCACCGCGCCGCCGTGCATCTCGACGAGGTGCCGGACGATGGACAGGCCGAGCCCGAGGCCGCCGTGCGTCCGCGTGCTCGACGCGTCTCCCTGGCGGAACGTGTCGAACACGCTGGTGAGAAACGCCGGCTCGATGCCGATTCCGGTGTCCGACACCCTCAGCTCGTCCATCAGCGTGAGGCGCTGCAGCGTGATCCCCACCCGTCCTCCCGACGGCGTGAACTTCACTGCGTTGGACAGGAGGTTCCAGACGACCTGCTGGAGCCGGTCGGCGTCGCCGATGGTCGGCATCGACGGCAGCGCGAAGTAGCGTTCGATCGAGACGCCCCGCGCTTCGGCCGTGGGACGGATCGAGTCCACCGCCGTATTGACGATCGTCACGAGATCGACTTCGCGCATCTCGAGGTGGAGCTTGCCGCTGACGATGCGCGAGACCTCGAGGAGATCCTCGACCAGCCGCGACTGTACCTGGGCGTTGCGCTCCACCTTCTCGAGCGCCCGGTCCACGCCCTGCGGCGGGACCGCGTTGGCGCGGAGCAGCTTCGTCCAGCCGAGAATCGCGTTGAGCGGCGTCCGCAGCTCGTGCGAGAGCGTCGCCAGGAACTCGTCCTTGAGGCGGTTCGCCTCCCGCTCGCGGACGAGCAGCTCCGCCCGCTCGTGCTCCGCGCGCCGCCGCTCGGCGACCTCGCGCCGGAGGTCTCTGTTCGCCCTGGACAGCTCGTCTTCGCGCGACTGGATCCGCTCGAGCATCCGGTTGAACGCATCCACCAGCACGCCCAGCTCGTCCTCGGTCGTCCGCCTGGCGCGGAGGCCGTAGTCCCCCTTCCGGGATACTTCCGTTGCCGTCCGCGCGAGCGACATGACCGGTTCCGACACCAGCGCCTGCAGGCGCGACGAGAGCAGCAGGGCCGTGGCGAGCGCAAGCCCGAGCAGCAGGGCGACAACGGCGATCTGAGTTCGCAGGCGCGCCCAGAGCGTAGCCAGATCGCTGTGAAGGTAGAGCACACCGACCCTGCCTTCCGACGTCAGCTCGCTCGTGAACAGGTAGTCGTTGCGCCGGAAGATGCCGCCGGGACTCGGCGCCGCGGCCGGGCACGGCTCGGTCGCAGCGGCAGGACTGTAGTGCGCGAAAAGGACGCCCTCGGCATCGTAGAGGCACGCGGCGCGCAGCTCGGGAATCCGCGCCAGGGTGCGCAGGGTGCGGCTCGCGCTGTCGACGTCGCGGGAAAGGAGCGCGGCCGAGCTGTTCTGGAGGATCAGCTTTGCATAGGTGCTCGTCTCACGCCGCAAATCCTCCCGCGCCTGGCGATAGTCGCTCACGAGGTGGCCGATGCTGGCGAAGAGGAGGACGGTCGCGCTCGTCAGCATGATCATCGCGACGAGCTTGTGCCGGATGGGCAGCCTTTCGAAGGCCCTCGCGGTCATCTATGGTATGCGGTCGGCGAGCACGCCGATGCTGAGCGCGTAGCTGTGCGCGCAGTTGTAGTCGAGCAGCGCGTCGTAGTTGCGGTAGACGAGGAAGTCGCGCGAGCCGGTGGACACCAGCGACGCGTCGAGCGCCGCTTTCGGCAGCGGCCGGCCGGCGGCGGTGCGGAGCCCGAGCCGCGCCCATTCAGCGAGCGGCATCGGCTCGGTCATCATCCGTCTCGCCCGGCAGCCTTCCGTGCGCTGCGGAAGCTGGGCCAGCTTTGCGCGCGCAGCCGCCGGCACGCGAACCTCGCGCCCCCAGATCTGTCCCTTCACCCAGCCGTGCTGCTGCAGGTAGAACGCGATCGACGCAAAGACGTCCGCCTGGGACGTCCAGATGTCGCGGCGCCCGTCGCCGTCGAAATCCTGGGCGTAGAGGAGATAGCTGGAGGGCATGAACTGGGGCTGCCCGATCGCGCCGGCCCATGAGCCCTTGAGCCGCTCGAGGTCGACGTCGCCGCGGTCGAGAATCTCGAGGGCGCTGAAAAGCTCGCTGCGAAAGAGCGTCGAACGGCGCGGATCGTAGGCGAGCGTGGCCAGCGCGGTGATGGTCGGCCGCACCCCGGCGAAACGTCCGAAGTTGGACTCGAGCCCCCAGATCGCGACGAGGATGCGCGGCGGCACGCCGTACTGGTCGCTGACCTTCCGGAGCAGGCCGCGATGCCTCGTGTGCATCTGGCGCGCCGTCCGCACGGTGCCCCGCGCCAGGCGGCGCCGGAGGTACGCCTCGAGATCCAGCGTGAACTCGGCCTGCGTGCGATCGCGGTCGAGGATCTGTTCGACCGGCTGCAGATCGGACAGGGCCGTGGCGACGGTCTCCGCGCGAATCCCGCGCGCGAGAGCCTCGGATCGCAGGTCGGCCAGCCAGAGGTCGAAAGGAGGCGGCGATGCGACGGGGGCGACCGGCAGCGGCTCCTGCCCGGAGCCGAACCCGGCCACCCCGACGAACGCCAGGACCAGGAGTGCCGCGCGGCGCGCCATACGCGATTGTAGCGCGCCCCGTGTCCTTCAGAACCTGACCGAATAGACCACCTTGATGTTCCTTCCCATTTCTGCGCCGAAATTCCTGATGGGCGAGAAGTGGTTCCGCTAGAGCTCATCCGTCGCATTGTCGAGCCTCGCCGTCACGGTATGGACCACGCGATCGGTTCCGAACGAACAGGCGGCGAACAGCTTCAGCAGGTTGTAGCCGTCGGTCGGCGTCTCCTCGCCGGACACGCGGTCCTGCTCGGCGACGGCGCTCAGCTCTCCCCCCGTCTGGAAGTTCGGGAGTGGGCGATTGGAAGTTGGGAGTTGTCAGGTGCGCGAACCGCGGGCCCTGAAGAAGATGGCGATGACAGCCGACGCGAGTATTCCCGTGACGAGCGTGCCGAGGAACCCCTGAAGGGCGTGGCCCATCGCGGACGCACCAGCCATGGACGACTTGACGGTTTCCTCGATCTCGGCCGGACTCTTTCCCTGCTGACGGAGCAGCTCCCGGTTGACGTCCGCGAGCTCCTGGAAGTAATCGGGGAACGCAACCGTCGTGAACAGCAGCGACGAGACGATGATGATCACCCCGGCGACGATCGAGATCATCGCGCCCGCGACGATCTGGTTGGTGTAGCCGCGGCCCTCCGCCGCCGTCTGTCGCAGCCCCCAGGCGATGCCGAGAACCTGGATGGGGACGATGACCGCAAAGAACAGCCAGATGAGCGCCGGATCCTTGTACCACCCGGTCACGCCCATGACGAACGTCCAGACGGCGCAGGCGATTCCGATGAGCAGCCCGGTGTTCAAGATCGGGTTCATCTTCGGCCCTCTCGCGGGATAGACCACGCGGATGCTCGAGACCGCCGCGTCAACGCCCAATCTCCAACTCCCGACTCCCAGGACAACTCATGCCGGTGCTCTGGTAACCTTGGGAGTTGGGAGTTGGAGATTGGGTGTTGCTCTACCGTGCGATCGTCCGGTTCACGACCTGACCGTCGCGTCCGAGCGGCCGTTCGGGACCGCCGCCGACCGATAGCCTGACGCCGCCCGCGTCCCCGGCTCGCACGACGACCTGCCGCGCAGCCTCGAATCGCAGCCGTTGACCCGCGGGCACCTGCCGCTCGACGACCCGCTCGCCGTCCACGCTGATCCGCATCCACACCGCCCGGATTGTCACGAACTCGACCTGAAGGGCGCCCGCGGGCGGCGGGACGGCGACACCGTCGCGATCCGGATCGCCCTGCGCGCTGGTCGTGGCGACAGGTTTGATCGCTTCCCGGGGCGGCGCCGGCGGGACATCCGCCTGCGTCGATTCGGGGTCTACGCGAAGCTGCACGAGGGCGACCGCCGACACCAGCAGGACGGCGCCCGCAACAACGGCCGCTGAACGTCCCACTCTCTTCGAGCGCTGCGGGGGCGACACTACCGCACGCGGAGGTTCGTCTCCAAAGAGCGAAGCCCCTTTCGCCGGAATCCCCGGCGTCGTCCGGAACGCCGGCTGCTGCTCTGCCGCAGGGCCGGTCAACGCAGCCGGGTTCGCATCCGGAGCGGCGGCAGGCCCGGAGGGAATCACGCGCTGCCGCAGAGCGCTGTCGGGTTGCGCGGCCTCCCCTGAGTCGGACCCGCCAGCCGGCTGCGCGCGCGCCGAAGCCCGCACCCCGCGGAGAAACGCTTCGAAGTCCAGGACGGCTTGCTGCCGTTTCCGCTGCGTCGCCTCGATGGCGTCTCGAATCCGCGCGAGCTCCTCCTCGGCGGCCGCTTCGTCGAACGGGGGGCGATCGGATTTGAGGGTCATGGGAGCCCTGGTCAGTCGCAGCGAAGCGAGATCATCGGATCGATCCGGGCGGCGCGCCGCGCGGGCAGATAGGTCGCCAGAAGAGCGATGGCGCCGAGCACGAGCGCGATCGCGATGAACGTCAGCGGGTCGGACGGCCGGACGCCGAAGAGCAGGCCTGCCATGACGCGCATCAGGAAATGCGCGCCGGCGAGGCCGATCGCGAGTCCGGCCAACGTGACCGCCATCCCCTGGCCCAGGACCAGCACCAGGATGGCGCGCGGGGTGGCGCCGAGCGCCATGCGGATTCCGACCTCGCGCGTGCCCTGGCTCACGACGTACGCCATGACTCCGTAGGTGCCGATCGCGGCGAGTCCGAGGGCCACGGCTGCAAACAGGGTCAGCAGGAGCATCGAGAACCGGCGCGGCGCCAGCGACTCGTCCACGCGAGTCTTCATCGTCCGGACGTTGTAGATCGGGAGGTCCGGATCCAGCTCTCGAATACGGCGCGTTGCGGCAGCGGTCAGCGCCGCGGGATCCCCTCTGGTCCGCAGCACCACGTTCATGGCCCGTCCCGGCGCCTGCGTATGCGGGTGGTACAACGCCATCCGCGGGTCCGTGTCGAGCCCGTCCTGCTTCACCCGGCCGACGACGCCCACGACGGTGAGCCAGGGGGTGTTGGCGGTCGCATCGAAACCGCCGGTGCGGATGCGCCTGCCAACCGGATTCTCTCCCGGCCAGAGGCGCGCGGCCATGTGCTCATCGATGAGCACGACGCGCTGGGCCGCGCGCGTGTCGTGCTCGTTGAAGAGACGCCCCTCTTTCAGCGGAATCTCCATCGCCGCGAAGTAGTCGCCGCCGGCCAGCCGGATGTCCACGTTGATGAACTTCTCGCCCGCCGGCGGCGTCCGCCCCTCGACGGTGATCGGCCCCCACGCCATCATCTGGCTGAGCGGAAGCGCCGACACGCCGCCTGCCGCGGTCACGCCCGGCAGGCTTCTCAGGCCGTCCCAGAGCAGCCGGTAGGTCTCCAGCACCATTTCCGCGTCGCCGTACTTCCGTCCGGTCATGGTCAGCTCGAGGGTGAGCACGCTGGCGGGATTGAAGCCGGGCGGGACGCGCTGAAGGTGGTCGAAGCTCCGGATCAGGAGCCCGGCTCCGACCAGCAGCACGATGGAGAGTGCCAGTTCGGCGACGACGAGCACGCGCCGCACATTGTGGCCGCGCCCCCAGATGCTGGTTCCCGACGACCCGCGGCCGCCGTCTCTCAGGCCGTGCGCGTGGACGCGCGCCAGGCGCACGGCTGGCGCCAGTCCGAAGAGGATGCCCGACACGGCGGCCACGGCCAGCGTGAAGAACAGGACCCCGGAATCGATGGCGATCTCGTGGAGACGCGGCACGCTCCGCGACCCCATCATGCGAATTCCGTCCAGCGTCCAGGCTGCCAGCACCAGCCCGAGCGTTGCTCCGGCAAGAGCGAGCAGCACGCTCTCGGTCAGGAGCTGGCGCACGATGCGGACGCGGCTGGCGCCGAGCGCGGCCCGGACGGCGATCTCCTTCCCGCGCGCGAGGCCACGCGACAGCAGCAGGTTCGCCACGTTCGCGCACGCGATCAGGAGCACGAACGCGACGGCGCCCGCGAGCACGTACAGGGATCTGCGCGCGCCGCCCACGACGTATTCCCGGAGCGGAACGACCGAGAACGTCAGCCCGCCGTTCGGAGGATAGAACGCCGGATGCTCGTCGCGCAGCCGCGCCGTAATCGTGTCCATCTCTCGCTGCGCCCGCTCGATCGACACGCCGGGCTTCAGCCTGCCGAGGATGTTGTAGTCCTCGCGGTTGCGGATCCGCGCCGCGTCGGCCGGGAGCGGCAGCGGGAGGACTATCTCGGCATTCTCCGCGCCGCCCAGCGTCGGCATCACTTCGCGCGGCAGCGAGAAGGACGGAGGCAGGACGCCCACGACCTCGTACGGCATCCCGTTGAGCGTCAAGGACCTCCCGATCGCGGCAGGGTCGCCTCCGTACCGGCGCATCCAGGTCCCGTGGCCGAGCACGGCCGTGCCTGCCCGTCCCGGCCGGTCGTCCGGTTCTTCGAAGAAACGGCCGTGCAGGGGCCGGACGCCGAGCATCGGAAGGAGATTCGAGGAAACACGAATCGTTCCTATCCGCTCCGGTTCACCGTCGCCGGTCAGGTTGTAGTTGCCGCCGATCGCAATGGCGACCTGTTCGAACGCCTGGTGGCCGTTCCGGATGTCGAAGTACTGCGCGGTGGAGAACCAGTCCTCGGAGATGCCGAGGCCGGGCGAGCGGTTCCAGAGGATCACCAGCCGGCTGGCGTCCTGGTAGGGGAGCGGCCGCAGCAGCAGCGCGCTCGCGACGCTGAAGATGGCTGTATTGGCGCCGACGCCGATGGCGATCGAAAGTACGACAGCCACCGTGAAGCCCGGAGTCCCCCAGAAGGCCCTGAGGGCATAACGGACGTCGTGGAGCACGCCAAATGGTAAAGGAAGAAGGAAGAAGGAAAAAGGAAAAAGGAAGAAGGATCGCGGTTCGCGTCAGGCCGACGGCAGTCTGGCGCGGCCGTCGACGGGCTCACCTTCGACGCGCCACCGTCCGGCGGCCGTCGAATGCCGGCCCTCTCCCAGGGCGGCCGCGCCGAGCAGCACGAACGCGATCCAGACGGCATCGGCGACGAGCAGGTGCGCGAGCTGCAGCCAGACCGGCGCGAGGAGCATGGCGTTGAGGAAGCCGAGCGCGATCTGAACGGCGAGCAGCGCACCGACGATTCGCGCGAAGCGCACCGCGAACGGTCCGCGGTCCCGCGCGAGCCGCGGCGCACCGGCCATCAGGGCGAGCGCCGTCAGCACGGCGAGAAACGGGTGCAGCACGCGCAGCCGGACGAGGAGGTGCGAGGTCGCCGACAGATCCGCGCGCAACGCATCGACCAGCGACTCCGCGGGGAACAGCGTGTCGCCCAGCGCCGCGATGGCGCCGCTGCTGCCGACGACGAGGAGCGCCGCGCAGCCGGCGCCCAGGCCGGCCAGGGTCGGGGTGTTTCCCGCCAGCCTCACTTCGGTGTCCGCGGTCAGCCACCACGCGGTCAGCGCGATGCTCCCGAGAAGCATGAAGGTGTTGAGGAGATGGGTCGACATGAACATCGCGCGCGCGGCGCTCGCGTCGTCGGCCACGAGTTCGAAGAGCACCAGGCCTGCGCCCACGGCGGCCTCCGTGATCATGAAGACCACGGACAGCACGCTGCCCAGCCGCGCGGGGTGGCCCGGCGGGCAGGTTCGGCGGATCCAGACGAGCAGCGCGACCACAGCCAGCAGGGCCGCGCCGCTGCTGAGGCGGTGCGAGTACTCGATCAGCGTCGCGACCCCTGGCGCCCGGGGCACGACCTCCCCGTTGCAGAGCGGCCAGTGGTTGCCGCAGCCGGCGCCGGATCCGGTCGCGCGCACGTAGGCGCCCCACAGGATCACGGTGACGGTATAGCCAAGCACCAGCCAGGCGAATCGGGCGGGACGCGGCATGCCGCTCCCGATTCTAGCCCGAAGTTCGGCAGAACCTTCGCGGCGAACGTAGGCAGGCAGACCGCACGGGCCCTGATGGTCCCGCGCGGCCGGCTCTTCGCGAGCGTCATGCTCGCCCTCACCGCTCTGCCGGTCCGGCCCGGGGAGACCGGACCAGCGTAATCTGGTCAGCGGCCGTACGGGCGATAGCCGGCGTAGCGGCTGCCCTGGCGCAGCCGCGCGACGTTCCACACTTCACCGCATGCCCCGCAGCGCCAGTATGTGGACGCGTTGATGACCTTGCTCGCTGTCATCACATCGCCCGAGTGGCACGCAGGACAGTCGGCCGGAGCCCCGACTGCCTCGTCCGCCGGCTGGGAGCCAATCCCGGAATGCCTCGTCATGCCGGGGTCACTTGCTCGGCCCGCGGCCCCTTGGGTCCCTGTCCTTTCTCGAACGTGACCGCCTGACCTTCGCGGAGATCGTCGAAACTCACACCGCTGCAGGCCGACTGGTGGAAGAAGTACTCGCTGCCGTCGTCGCCAGCCACGAATCCGAAGCCTTTTCCACTGACCAACCGCTTGATAGTACCGTTTCGTGACGCCATTTCAGACAGACTCCTCGCCTCGACGGGTTCTCGGCGGCGGGACGCCGCCGGATGTCGATCGCTGGCTTTGATGAGTGGCTGGAGCGTTCAACCGGCAGACGGCCGGCGGGATTGCGACAGGCCCAGGAAAGCGCCAGTCAAGTATACTACGCGCCGCTCCTCAGCGCGGCTTGCCGTCCCGGGCAGCGTCGGTACCGCCCCCGTTTGCCACCTCACCGGCCGCGACCTCCAGTTGAGCGATGACCGTGCGCTTGTGCGTCCCCGGGACGCGTGGCGTGCAGCCGCGCATCAGCTGCGCGGCCCTGAGGCTGCTGACGACGACGAATTCAAAGGCACCTACTCCGGCCGGACGATGAATCATCTGGACCTCGCAGACTCGACACTCGACGTGTGGGTATCGAAACAGATCGCACACACTCGGGCGAGCCCGACCATCACCTCTCACCCGGGGGGACTTTGTCCCCCGGCACACGCTCGCTGGCGCGGCCCGTTCGCTCCCGCCTCCGCCAAGGCTCCGAAGGCTCGCCGAAGCGCCTGCGGCGCGAATGCGGCCGCTCGCGTGGCTCGCGTCGCCGCGGACGGGATTCATTCAAACGCTCTCAGACGTCGAACCCCATCCGACGCAATTCGGGCAGGAGCTCCGACTCCAGCGCGGCATCCATTCGATCGATGCCTGGCGCGCGATCGTCGAACACACGCCGCCGGCCCCCGTGGTTGGCGCCGGTCAGCAGCTGCAGACTGCGCACGACACGCGCGACCGCTGGTTCCATGGGCGCGCGTCCGTCGAAGGCAGCGCGCAGCTCGCTCACGGAGCGGCGCACGTGCTCTTCCGTATCGCCGTCGGGCAGATGCTCGGCCAGTCGGGCGATCCGTTGCAGTGCCAGGTCGATGCGGCCCAATGCGTCGCCCTGCATGATTGCTCTCTACGAACCGAGGCGGACCTAACTTGCGCGCCCAGTGGCCCGGCCGGCCGACGGGTGCTCGACGTCGTGGATCACATGCGCGATCGAGCGTGTCGGCCTCCCGCGGGCGGCCACGGCGCTTCCGACCACGATCAGGAGCAGCGTGAGCAGGTTGGCCCAGGCGAATGAAACGGCCGACAGCCTTTCGGGAACCAGCCCGACCCACGCTCCAAGGGCCGCAAACACCCAGAGCCCGCAGAACAGGACGATCGTTCCGATCTTCACGGCGAATAAATCCGGTCTCGACCAGGCGCCCGACGACCTGGACTTGGCGGGACGAATCCCTGGCATGGCGGCACCTCTCTGAAGAAAGCCACACGGCGGCAACTTGGTGAGGTGGCTCGCCCCTTGACGGGCTACAACATCGAAGTTGGAGACGGTCTCGTCGAGACCGCAAGTAGTACAGTAGCCCTTTTTGCTCGTTTGCGCAAACGGCGGACGATCAGCGCCTCTCCCGCGGTGTTCACGTGTTCACGAACCAGCAGACCTGCCGTCCCCGGATAGAATGAGTGCGCGTCGCGACACGGCTCGGGGCCCTCGTTCCGGACAGGCCAGGCAAGAGAAGAGAGACATGTCCTTCCAGAACATTCTCGTGGACGTCGATGCGAGCGCCGGCTCGCATCCGGCGCTCGATCAGGCGATCGATCTGGCCCGCCGGTGCGGCGCCCGCCTCAAGGTCGTGGACGTCGTCAGCGTGCCGCGCGAGGCTCGTCTGTACCTCGACGAAGCCGTCCCGTCGGCGCTGGTCAGCCGCCGGCGCGAGTTGCTCGACCAGCTCGTCACGGCAGCGCGGGACCTTTCAGTCGAGAGCGAGATCCTCCGCGGGCGTCCGGCCATCGCGCTGATCCAGGAGGTGCTGCGTTCCGGCCACGACCTGCTCATGCGGTCGCACGCCCGCGACATCGCCACGCACGGTCCGAGGAGGTTCGGGTCCGTCGACATGCAGCTCTTCAGGTACTGCCCCTGCCCGGTGTGGGCGGTCGTGCCTGCCGCGCAGACGCGCCCGCAGCGGATCCTCGCGGCGGTGCATGCGACGCCCGATGATGCGGCCGAGCAGACGTTGAACGAGAGGATCCTCGGGCTGGCCTCGCTCGTCAACGAAATCGAGCGTGGGTCGCTGACGGTTCTCCAGGCGTGGACGGCGTTCGGAGTGGAGTTCCTGCAGAGCCGTTCAACCGACGAGGAGATCGAGGCGTACATCGATGCCGCGCGCCGGCCGGCCGAAGAGGCGCTGAAGCAACTCGTTGCCGGCATGGGCCCCAGGCTCGCCGACGCCCGCATCCAGCTGCCCAAGGGACATCCCGAAGACGTCATTCCCGAGTACGTCGTGTCGGAGGGGATCGATCTGGTCGTGATGGGAACCGTCGCGCGGACCGGCATTCCCGGCATGATCATCGGCAATACGGCCGAACGCGTGCTCCAGCGCCTGCTCTGCTCGGTACTGGCCGTGAAGCCTGACGGGTTCGAGACGCCCGTCCGGCTCGACTCGGCGGAGTGACCTTGGACAGGGTGCTCGGACAGCGAGCGCCGTCAACTCTCAATTCCCAACTTCCAACTCCCGATTCACTCCAACGGGCGAGCTGCCGGCCGATGCCACTTCCGGCCGAGCGTATCGTCTGAGTTGGAAGTTTGGGAGTTGGGAGTTGGCAGTTGGGAGTTGACTCTCCTTACTTCTTGAAGCCGGCCCCCGCAAGCTGCGCGATCGCCGCGAGCGTCGTCTGCGCAGCGTTCAGGCCCAGACGGAAATCCAGGTCGCTGAAGGTCGTGAACACGTCGGTCGGCTGGTGCCAGTGCGGATCCCAGCCGGAGCCGATCTGGGCGCCGCGCTCGTTCTCCCGCAGGCTGATCGCGGCCACGAAATCCTGGAATGGCACCGAATCCGTGCTCTGCATGCGATTGCCGACCGTGGCGGGATAGTCGGTCGCGTAGCGATCGTTGGCGGCCCTGAAGGCCCAGGCCAGCGCCTGTGAGGCGTCGGCCATCTTCGACGCCCCGGCGAATTCGATGTTGACGTCCGCCTCGGGACGCTGCTCCGCGCTGACCGTGCCGTCCGCGCGCGGCATGCCGTGGTCGAAGAGCATCATGTCGTGCTGGATCATCCCGAGCCACTTCGGTTCCGGATAGCGGCCCGATCCGGGCGGATCCTCCTTGCCCTGCAGCTCGCGGCGCTGCGCCACGTACGCGCGGCTGCCGTTGAGGCCGGTCTCCTCGTTGTTCCAGAGGATGAAACGGATCGAACGCTCGGTGACGACGTCCGGCGAATGGAACACGCGCGCCAGCTCCATGACGATCGCCGTGCCGGAGCCGTCGTCGTTGGCAGCCTGGCCGTACCCGATGCCGTCCATGTGGGCGCCGATGATGTACATCTCGCCGGGATGGGTCGATCCGATCTTCGTGCAGAAGACCTCCTCGCGCGGCCCCGGCGTGGACGGCCGCATGTTCAGCTCGCGCAGCTCGGGGTCGGGCTGACGTTCAGGGTCGTTGTTCACACCGGTGGGCCCGCGAAAGCCCTTCCGGGCAGCGGCTGCGCCGCGGCCGCGGCCACCGCGCTGGCCTCCGGCCCCGCGACGGCCGGCCGTCTGGGTGCGCGGGGCCGGCTGGTACTCGTAGCGGATCCGCTCCGTATTCGCGCAGCCGTAGCTCTTCAGCTGCGCTTCGATCCAATCGATGGCCGCACGATTGCGATCCGTGCCCTGCCGGCGGTCGCCGAACTGCGTCAGGCCTTTGATCGTGGCCTTGTATTTCTCGAGATCCAGGCGGCCGACCAGCGTGCGAATCGGATCTTCCAACGCGGGGAGGGCCGCCGGCAGCTGGGCCGAAGGAACAGCCAGTGCAGCGCCAACCAGAGTCATCGTCAGGAGCATCGGTCTCGGTGACATGGCATGTCTCCAGGTGGGCGGAAGTGTACCGCCATCGGCCGGCGGATGCTACTTGGGAGTGAAGGTATGAGTTGGAAGCGTGCAGGAAATCGGATCAACTCCCAATCTCCAACGCACAACGCCCAAGGAGACGACCTTGACCGCACGTCTGGAACTTGAACGGTGCTTCACGCCGCTCAGTTGAGATGCAACGGGTTCAGCACCTAAGCGAGCCAGGGGCCTTGGACGTTTGGGAGTTGGGAGTTGGCAGTTGGGAGTTGGCAGTTGGGAGTTGACGCCACTCGCACCTGAGAACTCACGACTCACGACTCACCTGGATGGTGGAGTTGTGAGTCATGAGTCTCGAGTAGTGAGCGTACTCCCGAACTACGAAACTCGCTGTGAGTAGCGACCGTTTCGCTGGGCGGCGGCTGGTATGGCGGGCTTGGATTGCTCCTGCCGTCGCATGTAGCGCCGCGCAAAGACCTGCGCCGCGCGCTGGGCATCCGACTGGCTGCCGTAGATCTCGCTGGCGATACATGAATCGCCCTTGAACACATCCACGGCAAACCCTTCTTCCGTTCGTGCGATGCCGCAGTACGTCCGGGATGGCCCGTGTCCCGACGACCAGAGCTCGGTCCACGACTCGATCATGGCTCCCCCCCTTTACGGCGATTGAATTCGCCAGCCTTCCCCGGTGAGGGCCAGTAAAACCGACCGATACTGCCCTGTGGAATCCGGCAGACATGGGAAAGCCGTGCCAAAAAGGCAGGTGGCGACACTCCCGCCAGCGGCCAGTCCGAGCGTGCCGGCGGGTCGGCTTCCCCCTTTTACGGGATGCATGCCCTCCCCTGAACGGGTTACGCTAACGATGTTAAGCTGGGACAGATAGTCAGGGGGGGTATGCGATTCAGGACGTGGCCGGTCGCGGCGCTCGCGCTCTGTGGCCTCCTCCTGCTGGTGGTCTTCTCGCTGCTCACGGCCTCCCGCAGGGCGCAGGAGATCTATACGCAGCTCGACCAGCTCAACACCCACCACCGGCAGGTCGACGCGAAGCTCCGGCAGCTGCGCTCGCACGTGCATCTGTCCGGCATCTTCGTGCGCGACTACCTGCTCGACCCGGAGCAGTCGGCCGAGAATCGGCAGCGGCTCGCCGAGTTCCGCAGTACCAACCGGACGACCCTTGTCGAGCTCGTCGCGCTCACGCAGGGCGGCGGAGACGAAACGAACTCCAATCGGATGGCGACTCTTCAGGCGCAGCTGGACGAGTACTGGAAGGCCTTCGATCCGCTGTTCGACTCGACGACGGCCGGCGAGCTCGCGCGCGCCTCCGGCTTCCTTCGAAGCGAGCTCATTCCGCGCCGAGAAGCGGTGCTCGCCATCGCGCAGGAAATCGAGCTCCTGAACAATGCCAGTCTCGACGAGGAGCGCGCGGAGGTCGCGCAGCGCCATGGCGAGTTCCGCAGCGACCTGCTCAAGCTGCTCTGGCAGAGCCTGCTCCTC
>DATIEW010000040.1:0-14766 GCA_035455585.1 Vicinamibacterales bacterium
GGGCCACCGTCGATGCTGGAGCCATCGATGCTGGCGCTGTTGCCGCTCTGGCGCACGCCGTTGGCTGTGACGCCCATGCCCTGCTCGGGCGCCAGGAAATCAGTCCGGCTCCCGACGCCGTTGATACCGGGCTGCAGCGCCGCCAGCGCCAGCACGTTTCGGCCGACCAGGGGCAGGTCGTTGATCTTCTTGACCTCCACGACGGAGGAGATGCTGGCCTTCTCGGTCTGGATGTCAGGGGCAGTGCCGACGACCTCGATCATCTCCTCGATGTTGCCGGGCGACATCGCGAAGTTCACGCCCAGCGTGGCGCCGACCGATACCAGCACTTCACTCTGCGATGCCGTACGGAACCCCTGCAAGTCGGCCTGGATCCGGTAGCGCCCCGGGTCGAGGCTGAGCACCCTGTAGACGCCGGTCTCATTGGTGGTCGTCGTCCGCACGACGCCGGTGTCGAGATTGGTCACGGTGACGGTCACGCCGGGGAGGACCGCCCTGCTTTGATCGAGGACGGTGCCCTGGATCGCGCCGAGCTGCTGCTGGGCGTCGACCGGGGCAGGGGCCACGAGAGCCGCCAAGGCGACGGTCAGGCAGCCGATCACGATACGTCTGAACATCGACATGTCGCTCCTCCGGGAAACGAAGTCTCGGGGGCCTGTGAGTGCTTCTTGGCTGACAGCGGCACCGAGGCGACGGCCGCTGGCGACCAGCTGTAAACGCTTACACTGGTTGGGAGGGAATGGTAACGCTTACATCGCGGCGGCGCAACAGGAGAGTGACGGATGGCCTGAGTCCCAGGGTCATCCTCCGGATCGGAGAGGTCGCGATCACTCCGTAAGACGATCGGGAAAAGCCCGGCCGTAGATGGTCGTCCCAACGGCCACCCCTGCTGAACCGCCCGACGCATGGCGGCGGAGCACGGGTTCGAACACCTCAGGATCGTTCGGCCCGCGCTCGCGTCGTGGACTCCCGGACCACGAGGCGGGTCGGCACCTGGTAAACGTCCCCTTCCGGCCGGTCACCGCGGATCAACCTGAACAGCGCCTGAAACGCCGTGGCCCCGACATCGGCCGCCGACATGCGAACGGTGGTCAATGCAGGGTTCGTGTAGCTGACGAGCGGGATGTCGTCGAACCCGACGAGCGAGATATCGTCCGGGACGCGCAGGCCCGCCGCCAGGATGGCGTGCAGCGCGCCGATGGCCGTCCAGTCGTTCGAAGTGACGACGGCGGTAGGAAGTCTCCTCAGGCGCAACAGCGCGGTCATTGCCTTCTCACCACCCTCGGCCGTATGCGTCCCTTCCCGGATGAAGCGCCGATCCGGTCGCAGCCCGTGTCTGTGCATCCCGTCCACAAACGCCTGCCGCCGCGTCCGCGCGGAATGCAGATCGAGCGGCCCGCTGATGAACGCTACATGCCGGTGACCGAGCGCTACCACATGATCGACCGCCTGCGCGATCCCATTCCCGTAGTCGATGGCGACATGACTCATGCGCGGTCCGACCTGGCCGACATCCATGAACACGATCGGCACGCTCCTGCGCGCGAGCTCCTTGACGAGGCCCAGGTCCATTTCCGAGGTCATGATCGCGACCCCGTCGATCTTGCGTTCAAGGATCCGGCGGAGGCACGCCGTCATGCGTGCCGTCTGGTAGTTCGTGCTGGTAATGAGCAGGTCGTACCGCTGCTCGCCAGCCAGGTCCTCGAAGCGCCGAATGAGCTCCGGGAAGAAGGGGTTCGTGATGTCGGAGACGATGAGGCCGATGAGCCGGCTGCGGCCGGATACGAGCGCTCGCGCGTGGCTGTTCGGGTAATAGCTCAGGGCCGTTACCGCACGCCACACCTTCCTCGCCGTTGCCGCTTTCACCGGTCCGCTCTGGTTGAGCGTGCGCGACACCGTGGCCGTGGAGACGTTGGCCTTCCTGGCGATCTCCGCGATATTCATCCGTCGGGCAGTCTACCATTGGGCACTGCACCCAGCCCTTTCCGGAGTGTCGATTCACCGGCACCGCGGACGCCGTAGATGGGCGTGATTTCCACGCCGCCGATGCCAGGCGGGCTTCAGCGCTTCGAGCTCGCGGGTAAACCCCTCAGGCGCAAACGACGCTACCCATCCACCAAAGCCGGGTCCACGGGCGCGTCTGGTAGGTAACTCCGGCTACTGAGCGAGCGGCTGGGCGTCGCGAGGGGTGCCAGTAAGTGCGTGGATCAGCAGGGCAGCGGTCATCAACGCGAGCAGTCCGGGGTGGCGGATCTTGTCGGACCGTCCATTTCTGACTGCTGGCGAGGGCATCGAATCGCACTCCGAACAGTGTCTCGTATCGGTGCAATCGGTGACAACCCCGACCTCGGCACCGGTGTTGCCGCGGGCGATGCCTTCACGGGAATGATCTTCCTCGAGGATGCCGATCCGAGCCTCCTCGCCGATTGGCGCGCATTCGCGGAAACGGTCCTGAAACCTCCTGTCGTCCGCAGCATCGGAACTGCAGCGATGCACGTGAACCCGGGAACTGCGCGCCTCACCAGTTTGCCCTGGCTCCGGCACGAACTCCTACGACCATGAGCACCACGCCGATTGCCGACTACGCGCTCCTGTCCGATTGCCGGTCCGCTGCCCTGGTGGGGAAAAACGGGTCGGTGGACTGGCTCTGCTTCCCGCGGTTCGATGGCCCGGCGGTATTCGCCCGCCTGCTGGACGAATCGGCCGGCCACTGGGCCATCCGTCCGGTGGAAGCAGCCGAGACGTCTCGGCGGTACCGCGACCGCTCCATGGTTCTCGAGACCACTTTCCGGGTCCCCTCGGGAACCATCGTCCTGACCGACGCCATGGCCACCGGTGCCGACGATTCCGGCCACCACATTGGCTCGGGCTCTCCGCATCTCCTCATCCGCCGGGTGGCGTGCACGGAGGGCGACGTCGAGATTGCGGTCGACTACTGTCCGAGGCCGGAGTACGGGCTGATCAAGCCGCTGCTGTCCGCCGTGGAGGGAGGGATTACCGCACGGGGCGGCGCCGAATGGCTCGTACTATCGTGTCCAATCGCGCTCGAACCCTCCCGCGAGTGTGCGGTGGGGCGTGTGAGGCTCCGTGCCGGAGAGTCTGTCGCGTTCGCGCTGCACCGCTCGACGCTCGAGCAGACGCCGGCCCGCATATGGTCGCAGGAGGAGATCGAGGCCCGGCTTCGCGCGACCGACGCGGCGTGGCGATCGTGGTGCGCGATGCACCAGTCCTACGACGGCCCATGGCGCGACCTCGTGCATCACAGCGGCCGCGTGCTGCAGGCGCTGACGTTCCAGCCCAGCGGCGCCATCGTCGCGGCAGCGACGACCTCGTTGCCGGAGGGCGTGGGCGGCGAGCGCAACTGGGATTACCGCTACTGCTGGGTGCGCGATTCGAGTCTCACGTTGCAGGCCCTGTGGGTGGCAGCCTGCCCGGATGAAGCCTGCGACTTTTTCGAGTTCCTGACGACGGCAGCCGCGGGCTCGATCGGGCCCGACGCGCCGCTGCAGATCATGTTCGGTGTGGGCGCTGAGCATGACCTCAGCGAGCGCACGCTTCCGCACCTTCGCGGCTGGCGCGGCAGCCAGCCCGTCCGGATCGGCAACGGCGCGTGGAACCAGCAGCAGATCGACGTCTACGGTGAACTGCTCGACTCGGCCCATCTGCTCGCCGGCCAGCTCGACAACATCGACGACGATACCCGCGCGTTCCTGAGGGCCTGCGCCGACACGGCCGCAATACGGTGGCGCGAGAAGGACCAGGGCATCTGGGAGGTGCGCGGCGACCCGCAGCACTTCCTCTACTCGAAAGTGATGTGCTGGGTCGCCCTGGATCGGGCCATCCGGCTCGCCGACCGGATCGGCGCAGGCGCGCGTGTCGAGGAATGGCGCCGCGTCATGAACGAGATCTTCGAGACGGTGGTGCGGGAAGGCTGGAGTGACTCGGCCGGGTCCTTCACTCAGTACTTCGGTAGCGACGCGCTCGACGCCTCCAACCTCATGATGCCCATCGTAGGGTTCCTGCCGGCGGACGACCCGCGAATGCTCGCAACCGTCGAGGCCATCGAAGCCCGCCTGACCGACGAACGGGGCTTGGTGTACCGATATCGCACCGAGGAAGGAGTCGACGGGTTGGCCGGCGAGGAAGGGACGTTCCTCCTGTGCACCTTCTGGCTGGCACAGGCGCTGGCGATGTCGAATCAGGTCGACCGCGCGCGGGCTGTCTTCGAACGCGCGGCATCGTACATCAACGATGTCGGGCTGCTCGCCGAAGAGGTCGACCCGAGGACCGGCGAACTCCTTGGCAACTTCCCGCAGGCGTTCAGCCACATCGGCCTGGTGAACGCCGCGTGGGCGATCTCCGAGGCGGAGCGCCGGCTGGCGGCGGGAGACCGTCGAGTCGCGCTTGGGGCGGCCGCGGCGTCCGGCGGCGGAGCGCGATGACCGCGCGGGTCGTCGAAGTCGAGCGGGCCTCTGCCGGGCCGCGCCTGTCGACCGTTCCGCCCGCTGCTGGCCGGGTGGTTTCTTGAAGGCGCTCGATCAACCGGGATTTCCGCCGCTGGCGCTCTCGAGCCGCCGACCCGTCGCTGGATCGAACCGATGCACGCGGTCGCGCCGCATGCGGAGCGGTAGCCGATCGCCGGCGGCGACAGCCCGGTCGGCCGCGGTCGCGACGACGATGGGCGCCGGATCAGGACTCTCCGTGCGGCACCGGAGATGAAGCTGATGGCCGAGCGTCTCCACGACCTCGACCATCACCATGACGTCCGCTTCGTCCGTGGCGGCAATCGCAAGATCGTGCGGACGGATGCCCAGCACCGCCGTCGACGGATCGAGTCCCGAGATGCCGGCCGGAATCTGGCCCGTGCCACGCAGCAGGTTCATCGGCGGCGATCCGACGAAACGTGCGACGAAGACGTTCGCGGGTCTCTCGTAGAGCTCGCGCGGCGGCGCCACCTGCTGCAGCACCCCGTTGTCGAGGACGGCGATCCTGGTGCCGAGCGTCATCGCCTCCTCCTGATCGTGTGTGACGTAGACCATCGTGGCGCGGAGCCTGGCATGCAGGATGGACAGCTCGGCACGGGTGTCGCCGCGGAGCGCCGGGTCGAGGTTGGACAGGGGCTCGTCGAAGAGGAACGCTCTGGGGCTGCGGACCATGGCGCGGCCAAGCGCCACACGCTGCCGCTGCCCGCCGGAAAGCTGGGCGGGCCGCCGGTCCAGGAGCGCCTCGACCTGCAGCGCACGCGAGACCTCTGCGACGCGTTCCTCGATCGTCCCCGCCGCCGCCCCGCGCATGCGCAGACCGAAGGCGAGGTTCTCGCGCACGGTCTTGTGCGGGTAGAGTGCGTAGCTTTGAAACACCATCGCAAGGTCGCGCTTCTGAGGCGGAACGGCCGTCACGTCGACACCGCCGATCAGCACCCGGCCCGCGGTGGGGGTCTCGAGCCCGGCGATGATTCGGAGCGCCGTGCTCTTGCCGCTGCCGGACGGTCCGACCAGCACCATGAACTCGCCGTCGGGGATCTCGAGCGAGAAATGTCGCAGCGCCTCGTGCCCTCCCGGAAACACCTTCTCGATGCGTTCGAGCGCAATGGACGCCATGACGTCTACTGCTTCACCGCGCCGGCCGTCAGGCCCTGGACGATACGGCGCTGGAAGAGGAGGACGAGGAGCATGACTGGAACGCTCGCGACCATTGCCGCGGCGAGCACCTGCCCCCAGGGCACCTGATAGCGCCCCCGGAAGAGCGCGATGGCGACTGGCACCGTCTGACGCTCCGGCCCGATGGTGAACGACAGAGCGAAGAGGAACTCGTTCCACGAGTACAGGAAAACGAGGATCGCGGTGGCGGCAATCCCCGGCCATGCAATCGGCAGCACGATCTCGAGGAGGACACGCAGGCGCCCGGCGCCGTCCATCATGGCCGCCTCCTCGAGCTCGCGCGGGAGCTGCCGGAAGAACGCCACCATCAGCCAGATCGTCAGCGGCATGGCGAAGGTCAGGTAGGGCAGCACCAGCCCGGGGTACGTGTCGATCAGACCCAGCTCGCGCAGCAGCAGATACAGCGGCGGCACGAGCGAGATCTGCGGGAACATCGAGATGGCCAGCACGAACGCGAGCAGGGCGGCCTTGCCGCGGAAGCGAAGCCGCGCGATCGCGTAGGCAGCCAGCGCGCCGATCGGAACGGCGAGCGCCGTGGTCAGGCCCGCGACGATGAGGGAGTTGCGCACGGGCACGAGGAAGTTGCGTTCGTCGAACAGCGCGCGATAGTGGTCGAAGCCCGGGTCGCGCGGGAGGGCCGCCGGGTGGTCGAACAGCTGCTCCTCGGGCGTCAGGGAGGCGACGAGGGTCCAGGCGAGCGGGGCTGCCAGGAACATCAGGAGCGCTATCGTCGCGGCGACGGCCGCGAGGCGGCCCGTCATCGGACCTCTCCGATGAGTGACGCGCGGGCGAGCCGGATGTAGGCAAGCGACAGCGCGAAGGTGAGCGCGAAGACCAGCGACGCGAGCGCCGATCCGTAGCCGAAACGGAGATGCTGCAGCAGGGCAACGAACGTGTAGAGCGACGCCGGCTCGGTTGCGGTGCCGGGCCCGCCGCGCGTCAGCACGTAGACCAAGTCGAACACCCTGAAGGCGTCCAGCGCCCTGAAGAGCACCGTGACCGCCAGCGCCGGCCCGAGCAGCGGCAGCGTGATCTCGCGGAACTGCTGCCACGATCCGGCGCCGTCGAGCTGCGCAGCCTCGTAGAGCGTCCGATCGATCTGCTGGAGTCCTGCGAGCAGGAGGAGCGCGACGAACGGCGTCATCCTCCACACGTCCGCCATGACGATCGGCACCCACGCGAGCCAGGGATGCGACAGCCACGCGACGTCGGCGAAGATCCCCGTCGTGCCGAGCAGGGAGGCGATCGCACCGGAACGCGCGTCGAAGAGGAACCGCCAGACGAGCGCGGCAACGACCGTCGGGATCGCCCACGGCAGGAGCACCACGGCGCGCAGCAGCGCACGGCCGCGCCACGCCCGGTCCATCGCCAGCGCGAGGCCGAGGCCGAGCACCACTTCGATGAGCACGGTCGACACGGTGAAGCCGGCGGAGTGAACGAGCGCGCCGCGCAGGCGGGCATCTGTCAACGCCTCGCGGTAGTTGTCGAGACCGACGAACGGGCGGCCGAGCCACGGCATCCGCAGATCGTGCAGGTGGAGCGATTCCCAGAACGTCCAGAGCACCGGGACCAGCGTCACCAGGGCGATCAGGCCGATGGCCGGCAACACGAACAACCAGGCGGCACGGGCTTCGCGCGCGTGCGACGTTGCTCTCATGGGTACAGTCCCGCCGTCGCCGGCTTCCGCAGGCCGATGCTCTCCGCCCGATCGAGCCCGCTTCGGGCCAGCAGCCTGCGGATCTCGGCGGCCGCCGATTCGAGCGCGGCGCGAGGTTCGGTCTGGCGGGTCAACGCGCGGTGAACGTGAACCTGCAGAATCCCGGAGAGCTCCGTGTAGACGGGCGTCACGGGCCGCGGCCGGGCGGACTGCAGAATGTCCCGGACCTCCGCGGCCGGCAGACCGATGGCTTCGCTCAGCTCGGGACGATCGTAGAGCCCGGGCCGGGATGGAAACTGACCGACGACCCGCGCCCGCTCGAGCATCTGTTCAGGCGCGGTCAGGAATGCGACGAGCGCGTAGGCAGCCTCCGGGCGGCGCGAACGGGCGTTGACGGCAAGCTGCGCGCCGCCGAGCGCAGCGGTCGGCCTTCCCTCCGGCGTCGACGGCATCCGCGCCACACCGAATCTGCCGGCCACCTTCGACGAGCCGGGATCGTCGAGCAGCGTCTTCGCGTAGGGCCAGTTGCGCATCAGAACGGCCTGCCCGTTCTGAAACGCGAAGCGGGTGTCCTCTTCCTGCCATGTCAGCACCGCGGCCGGGGTCGTGCGGTGCTCATGAATCGCGTCACGCATGAACGTCAGCGCGTTCACCGCCCGTTCCGAGTCCACGGTCACGCGACCCCGTTCGTCGAGAATCGACGCGCCGAAGCCGCCGAGGATTTCGACGAACACCGTCATGAGCCCCTCGTACCGCGCGCCCTGCCAGACGAAGCCATACGGCAGGTCGCTCTGTCCGAGGATGGCGCCAGTCGCGCTCGTGAGATCGGCGAAGGATCGGGGCGCGGCGTCGAGCAGGTCGGTTCGCCAGTACAGCATGCCCGTATCGATGAACCAGGGAAGCGCGAACAGCGTTCCGTCCCAGCTGTTCGCTGCGATGGCGGCCGGGAAGAACTCGGCGACTCGCGGTGCAAATGCATCCAGCGGCAGCAGCCAGCCCGCGGCGGCGAACTCCGGAGTCCAGATGACGTCGATCTGAAGCACGTCGGGCGTCGCTGCCCGCGCGTTCAGCCACTGGACGTAGAGCTGATGCCGTTCATCGGCCGAGTCGGGCGCCGGCTGCAGCTCCACGCGAATCCCGCGTGCCTGCGAGAAGCGCGCAATCTGCGTGCGCAGGACGTCGGCCTCGCGGCCGAGGCCGCTTCCCGAGATGATGATCGCGCCGGCATCCGGGCCTGGAGAGCAGGCGGCCAGCCAGAGCAACAGGACTCCGCAGGAAGCACGCCCCCAGCGGGTCGCATGTGGCACGTCACCTCGTGGTTCGCGGTTCGCGGTTCGCAGTTCGCTGTTCGCTGTTCGTGGTTTCGCGCTACTTCGCCAGCGCTCTCGTGACCAGGAACTTCGAGCCGCGCGTCGCGGCCGCGCGAAGGTCGCTGATCGTTGTGCCTGCCGGCTGCTGATATGTGACCGCGTACTGCGACGCAATTGCATTCGCGACGATTTGCAGCTGTGACTCGAGCGCCGAAACCGAGACGACGGTCAGCCGGAGGCCGCCCGTGAGCGTCGTGGCCCAGTCGAGGATAGCATCGCGGGCCGCTGCCAATCCGGCGCCACGCCGGACAGAGACGGCCCAGACGCTGGCGCCTGCCCGGGTGAGGGCCTCGGCGTACTCCTGCTCACGGATGCGGCTCGGGTCCGTCGAATCGAAGTCTACCGTTACGATGGCGCGGCGCCGCGTCGGCCGCGAGGCGATCGTCTCGCTCATCGACAGCAGTCCCTCGAGCATCACCGCGCTGGTCCGCTGGGTCTGGACGAGGCGGTTGACCGCGCGCGTCACGTCCTGGCCCTTGTTGGTGAACCGCACGGTCACAACGGCCGCGCCGCCCGTTTCCATCAGCGCGATCTCGGACTCGGGGTTCGTGGTCTGGATGATGCCGACCAGGGCCGACACGCCTGCGCGCAGATCCCGGGTCGGCGCTGTCTGTCCCGCGGGCGGCTGCGCGGTGTCGACGAGAATTGCGACGCACAGCGGGTCGGTGGCCGGACCGATGTCGGTGACCTGACGCAGCGCCCCATTCTCGACGATCGTGACTTCTTTCGCGGTCAGGCCCGTGACGGGCGCATTCGCATCGTCGAGCACGGCCAGATAGACAGTGCGCGGCACCGTGTCCTGTGAGGCGCCGGCAGTCAGGCTGAGTAATCCACCGAGCGCGACGGCCGCGACTACGGGCCGGACGAAGAGGCAACCGGAATGCGGATGCAAGAGCGTCATCGCACGCCTCCTTCCCACCGGGGGCGCGGCAGGGGCTGGCCGACGCCATTCTATGCCACGAATCGCGAACCGCGATCCGCAGTTCGCGGTTCGCAGTTCGGCCGCCCGCCTTTCTCGGAATTGGAGGTCGGGCGCTGTAAGGACTCCACCCGTCTTCAGGCGTGTATCGAGGTACGCGCCGACCGGCCGATTCTTCGCCCCGTGAGCCTGGTTCGTTCAAGCTGTACTCCGATGCGCGAACCGCGATCCGCGATCCGCGAACAAGTGCCATAATCTCGGCGATGTCGCTGCTGCAGCAGGCGCCGCGGTTCGAGCCGGCCGACGCCGTACGCCTGGCGCGCGAGCTGTACGATCTGCAGTCGACCGCGACGTCGCTCCCGAGCGAGCGCGACCAGAACTTCCGGCTCGACACGCCAGAGGGACGGTTCGTCCTGAAGGTCGCCAATGCCTCCGAGTCGCGCGCGATGCTCGAGGCCCAGAACGCGGCGATGATCCTGATCGCGCGCGAGTGCGGCCTTGCGCCGCGGCCCGTTCCGGCACCCGATGGTCACGGGATCGTCGAAGGTCCGGGTGGCCACCTCGTGCGCCTGCTGACCTGGATTCCAGGGGTGCCGCTCGGCGAGGTGCGCCACCGCACGCGGCCGCTGTTGGAGGACCTCGGTCGCCGCCTGGGCGCGATGGATCGCGCGCTCGAGCGGTTCGATCATCCCGCGATTCGCCGCGAGTTCTACTGGGATCTGGCGCTCGCGCTGCGCACCGCGCGCGAGCGTCTTCCGCTGGTGGCGGATTCGGAGTGGCGCGACGTCATCGGACGGGAACTCGATGGGATCGAGAAACGGCGCGGCGGTGCGCTCGCCGCCTTCCGTCGCTCAGCCATCCATAACGACGCCAACGACTACAACGTGATCGCTGCCGAGGGCGGTGATCTCTTCCCCCGACACCAGCACATCACCGGCGTCATCGATTTCGGCGACATGCTACACAGCCTCACCGTCGCCGAACTGGCGGTTGGCGCGGCCTATGCCATCCTCGACGAGCCGGCGCCGATCCAGACGGCCGCAGACGTGGTGCGCGGCTACCACGCTGCGTTCCCGCTCCACGAGGAAGAAATCGGAGCGCTTTTCGACTTGATCAAGCTCCGTCTCTGCCTGAGTGCCTGCGTAGCGGCCGATCAGCAGGCGGAGCGGCCCGCCGACGAGTACCTCGCCATCAGCCAGGCTCCGATCCGGCGGACGCTCCCGCTGCTGTCGCGCGTTCCTGTCGCGTTTGCCGAAGCCGCGTTCCGTCAGGCCTGCGGTATTGATCCCGTGCCGCGCGCGCCGCGAATCACCCGGTCGCTGCGGGAGGCCGGCAACGGAACCAGGCCGCGTGTTCTCGTCGGGGATACGCCGTTGAGGCGAGAAGACGTGCTGGTCGTCGACCTCAGTCCGGGCAGTCCACTGATCGCCGGCGACCCCGAAGGCAACGCGACGCCGGCGCTCTCCGGGCGGATCGCGAACGCCCTGCGCGCTGCGGGTGCGACGGTCGCGCTCGGACGTTATCGCGAGCCGCGTCTCCTGTATTCATCGCACCTCTTCGACGGGGAGGGCGGGGAGCGGCGCACCGTTCACCTGGGACTCGATTTGTTCGTGCCTTCCGGAACAGCGGTTCGTGCCCCGCTCGCCGGCGTCGTGCACGCCCTTGCCGACAACACGACACCGCTCGACTACGGACCCGTCGTCATCCTCCGCCACGAGACCGGCGAAGGCGACGAGTGCTTCACGCTATACGGACACCTTACCCGCGAGACACTGTCGGGTCTGGAGATCGGCCGCCATGTCGACGCAGGCGATCGTTTTGCGGCAGTCGGCTCTCCGGACGTCAACGGCGGCTGGCCGCCGCACCTCCACTTCCAGCTGATCGCCGACCTGATGGACCTCGGGTGCGACTTTCCGGGTGTGTGCCGCGCGAGCGAAGTGCCGATCTGGGAGGCGTTATCTCCCGATCCGGGTCCGGTTCTCGGACTGACGAACGAGATGGCCGCGACGTGCCACGACCTATCTGCACGAACACTGGCGGCGCGACGGGCGCGCATCGGCCGCAGCGTCCGCACCAGCTATCGCGTGCCGTTGAAGATCGTACGGGGCTGGATGCAGTACCTCTTCGATCACACCGGCCGGCGGTTCCTCGATGCCTACAACAACGTGCCGCACGTCGGACACTGCCATCCCCGGGTGGTCGAGGCCGCTTCCGCGCAGATGCGCGTCCTGAACACGAACACACGCTACCTGCACGATGCGCTGGCGGGCTTCGCCGAACGCCTCACGGGCACGCTTCCGGCGCCGCTCGGCGTGTGCTACTTCGTCAACTCCGGCAGCGAGGCCAACGAGCTGGCGCTCCGGCTCGCGCGCGCGCACACGCGCCGGCACGATGTGCTCGTGCTCGAGCACGCCTACCACGGCAACACCACGACGCTCGTCGACATGAGCCCGTACAAGTTCGACGGACCTGGTGGCGCCGGCAAGCCGCCGTGGGTACACGTCGTGCCCCTTCCCGACGTGTTTCGCGGACGCTACCGACGCGCGGGTCGCGAGGCAGCCTCTGCCTATGCGGCGCGCGTGGCCGAGGCGCTCGAGCGGCTCCGGGACCACGGCAGAGAAGTCGCTGCCTTCATCGCCGAGAGTTGTCCGAGCGTCGGCGGCCAGATCGTCTTCCCGCCGGGATACCTCGCATCAGTCTACGCCCTGGTGCGTGAGGCGGGAGGGGTCTGCATCGCCGACGAAGTGCAGACCGCCTACGGCCGTATGGGCTCCTCGTTCTATGCTTTCGAGGGGCAGCAGATCGTTCCCGACATCGTGGTGCTCGGCAAACCGATCGGGAACGGGTACCCGCTGGGCGCGGTGGTGACGACTGATGAGATTGCCGCGTCGTTCGACAACGGGATGGAGTTCTTCAGCACGTTTGGCGGTAGCACCGTGTCATGTGCGGTGGGGCTGACGGTGCTCGATGTGGTCCGGACCGAGGGGCTGCAGGCACACGCGGCCGAAACCGGCTCGCGCGTAATCGAGGCGCTGCACGAGGTCGCATCGCGGCGCCAGATCGTCGGTGATGTCCGAGGGTCGGGCTTCTTCCTCGGCGTCGAGCTCGTGAGCGATCGTGGCACACTCGAACCTGCATCTGAAGCTACCGACTATGTGGTGAACCGTATGCGCGAGGAAGGGATCCTGATCGGCACCGAGGGCCCGTTCCACAACGTCCTGAAGATCCGGCCGCCGATGCCTTTCGGGTTGGAAGACGGGCAGCTGCTCGTCGAGACGCTCGATGACATCCTGGGGGAGATCGAGTGAGGAGCGATGGGCGATGGGCGATGGGCGATGGGCAATGGGCGATGGGCGATGGGCAATGGGCAATGGGCGATGGGCGATGGGCGATGGGCAATGGGCGAAGTCGCCCAGTCCCGCAGGGCCTGCCATATCGGCGAGTTCGTGCGGCCCTGAGACAGCGTTGGCGGAAGCGCTTGACGCTGGTGACTTGTGCAGATGACCCGTCTGCTCCTGGTTACGCTCGCAATTCTCGTGATCAACCTGCCGTTCGGGTTCTGGCGCGCCGGGCTGCGAAAATTCTCTCTCGCATGGATCGTCGCGGTTCATGCTCCGGTCCCGCTCGTGATCGCTGTGCGATATCTCGCAGGCGTGGACTTCCGCTGGGACACCGCGCCGTTCCTGATCGCGGCCTTCTTCGCCGGCCAGTTCCTCGGCGCGCGCTTTCGCCGTTGACCGCCTCGGCCCCCGCCGCCCGATGCTTCGCCACACCCGGACCGCGAACCGCGAACCGCGAACTGCGAACCGCGGCTCTCTGATGGCCCATCGCCCATTGCGTCATGCCGGCTTCGCTCGGAGCACCCCCACCTGGACGAGGAGACCCGTGAAATCCAGGATCCGCCTCTCGTGAGCGATCAGGCCGTCCTGCAGCCGGTAGATGAATGCGCCCGACACCTCGATCCGGCGGCCGGTCGGTGCCATGCCGAAGAACTCGCCCGAGTGGCTGCCCGTGACGCGGAGGAGTAGCACGGCGCGGTCGCCGTCGACGATCAGGTCCTCCGTGGTGACCTGGAGGTCCGGAAAGGCGACGAACCAGACTCGGTAGATGCGCTCGATCTCGATGAGTCCTTCCAGCACACCGCCGGTTGGGCTCACGACGACACCGTTGGGTGAGTGGTCGGCGGCGAGCGCGGCGGCATCGCGGTTGCGCCAGGCCGCTTCGCGCCGGCTGAAGAGGGCGAAGATCTCGTCGCGCGTCATCGGGCCGACCTCCTGAGGCAGGCCGGGAATCCGAGGTGTACTATAGGTCCGACAGGGGGGCCCGGAGAAGAGAAAACCGCCCCTGCCGTTTCTTCTTCACGCGCGGGCAGTTGTCGCGTATGCTGCCCGGCGGGCGCGTGCCATGAACATCCTCCTGCTCTCGATGCCGGATTCCTTCGAGCACACCGCTCCCATCACGATGCGCCTGCCCAACGGCGCGCTTGGCTCGCTGGCCGGGAATGTCGATTCCCACCACCAGGTTGCGATTGCGGATCTGATCCTCGTTCAGCGACGTGTACGCGAAACGGTCGAGCGTCTGCTGCGTGAGTACCGGCCGGACGTCGTCGGGCTCTCGATCATGACGTTCCAGCGGCACACCGCGAAGAAGATCATCCGTCTCGTTCGGGCCGTGAGACCGGAGGCCACCATCGTCGTCGGCGGCTATGACCCGAGCCTTGCGTCGGACGTCTACGAGTCGCCGGATTGGGACGTCGATGTCATCGTGCGCGGGGAAGGGGACATCACGTTCCGCGAGCTGGTGCGTGCGCTGGAGGCGGGACGTTCGCCGCAGGGCGTAGCCGGCCTGACGTATCGGGACGCCGGCCGCGTCGTGCGGAATCCGGACAGGCCAGTGAGCACGCTGACGGGCGAGGAGATCAGACCGCCGAACCGCGCGGCGCGCGTCCTCGGCGGCTACACACTCATCGGGAGGCAGATCGATGTCGTCGAGACGTCGCGTGGCTGCACGTTCGACTGCAGCTTCTGTTCGATCATCGAGATGCGTGGCCGGAACTTCCATACCTGGTCCATCGAACGCGTCCTGGCTGACGTCGCCGATGCGCGGCGTCGCGGAGCACGCGCGATCTTCATCGTCGACGACAACATCACGCTGAACGTC
>DATIEW010000041.1:0-4673 GCA_035455585.1 Vicinamibacterales bacterium
GCTAGAACCGGAGGGGACGTTCACCGTGATCAAGGTGAACGTCCCCTCCAGAAAAGGGGAACGTCCCCTTTAGCCTGCTAGCAGTACCGCCTCAGCGTGCTCCTGCGCTTCGGGCGTGCCGAAGAGCACGACCACGTCGCCCTCGCGGAGCGTCATCTCCGGATCCGGATCCCGGCCGACAATGCCGTCGCGCCGCACCGCCGTGAACGAGACTTCCGCGCCGCGGCCGCGGATCTCCCGGATCGTCCGCCCGATCGACCAGGCGCCGGGCGGCAGCACGACCGTGTGCAATTCTTCGCGGAACGTGCCCGACTCATCGACCCGGCCCGCGCCATCGCGGACGAAGACCGAGCGCAGCGTCTTGTAGCGCTGGCGGCGGATCTCGCCCACGGTGCGGATCACACGCGACAGCGGAACGTTCAGCTGGTGCAGGGTGTTGGAGACGAGCGTGAGCGCGGCCTCAAGCGTTTCCGGCACCACTTCAGTCGCACCTGCCTCGAGCAGCGCCTCGAGGTGCGTGTCGTCCATGGCCCGCACCAGGATCGGCAGGTCACCGCGCAGGCGGCGCACTTGCTTGACGATCGGAATCGAACGGGAAGGATCGGCGAACGTGACGACTACGGCGCTCGCGTGATCGAGCCCCGCCGAACGCAGGAGCCCTTCGTCGGCAGCGTCTCCATAAATCACCGCATCGCCCGCGGCGCGCGCGGTGCGGACACGAACGGGGTCGAGATCCATCGCGAGGAACTCGAATCCCTCGCTCTCGAGCACGCGGGCGACGTTCTGCCCGACGCGCCCGTAACCGCAGAGAATGACGTGCTCGCGCCGCGCGACCGCCTGGTTGGCCGCTTCGAGGCGCTCGAGACCGGTCTGCAGCGGGCCACTCTCGCGCAGGATGAATCTCGCGATGCGCTTGTTGTGCCGGATCAGGAACGGCGAGATCAGCATGCTGAGCGTGATCGCGGCGAGGAGCGGCTGGGTGAACTCGATCCCGATCAGGCGGTTGTAAAGCAGGAGCGCGAGCAGCGCGAAGCCGAATTCGCCGCCCTGGGACAGCACGATTCCGGTGCGCAGCGCCTTGAACCACTGGCCCGTGAATCTCCGCGCCGCCACCATGATGATCGCAGTCTTCAGCACGAGGAGGCCGGCGAGCAGCGCCATGACTGCCGGCAGGTGCCGGAAGAGCGCGGGCACGTCGAGCTGCATGCCGATCGTGACGAAGAAGAGGCCGAGAAGTGTGTCGCGGAACGGCCGTATGCCGGCTTCGATCTGGTAGCGGTATTCCGTCTCGGCCAGCATCATGCCGGCGAGGAACGCGCCGAGCGCGAAGGTGAGACCCGCGGCGTGCGTCGCCCAGGCCGAGCCGATCGCGACGAAGAGCACGGCGAACGTGAAGATCTCCGTGGCGCCGCTCGAGGCGATCTCGTGAAAGAGCGGCCGGAGCAACCACCGCCCCGCCGCCAGCACGATGACGAGCGCGACGGCCGCTTTTGCCAGGGCGAGCGCGATCTCCGGTGTCGCGTAATCGTCCTGTGGCGATGCAAGCACGCCCGCGAGCGCAAGGAAGGGCACGACCGCAAGGTCCTGGAACAGCAGCGTGCCGAAGGCCAGCCGGCCGTGCGTGCGGTTGAGCTCATCCTGCTCCGTGAGCTGGCGCAGCACGATCGCGGTCGATGACATCGCAACCGCGCCGCCGAGCAGGATCGAGACCGCGATCGGCAGTCCGAATGCCCAGCCGATCGCTGCGACCGCGGCCGTCGTCAGCGCGACCTGGAGGCCGCCAAGCCAGAACACTTCGCCGCGCGTCGCGAGCATCCGCGGCAGCGAGAACTCGAGACCCAGCGTAAAGAGCAGGAAGACGACGCCGAACTCGGCGAGCGTCCGGGTGGTCTCCGTCGCCGCGACCCAGCCGAGCGCGTGGGGCCCGACGACCATGCCGACCAGCAGGAACGCAAGAATCAGCGGCAGGCGCAGGCGGCGCAGGCCCACGACGACCACGAGCGTGGCCGAGAGCAGCAGCAGAACGTCTTCCAGTACGCTGTTTTCCAGGCGCGCCTCCCGGCGCCCATGTTGTCGCCGCCGTCGCCGCGACGCAAACTCCATCCGGGACATCGGGAGGCAGGCTTGCAGCTTGAGATACGGGACCAGGGCGGCCGGAGCCGCCTCCGATTGAGTGGCCGATGGACCGTCGAGGAATCCGCGGCGCTCGAAGCACGCCTGTTGAAAGAGGCGATCGGGACGGGCGGTGACGTCGTGTTCGACGCCGCCGGCATCGAGGCCATGGACCTGACCGGCGCCTGGCTCCTGCGCTCGTTCGAGCAGCGCCTGAAGGATGCCGGCCGGCATGTCGAATGGACGGGCGGCCGTCCCGAACAGCTCGAATTCATCGACCGCACCGAAGCGGATCTGGACAGGATACCGACGGCAGAGCCGGACGTCCGGAACGGCGCGCATCGCGCCCTGCGCGAACTCGGTCTCCGGGCCGTGACCGCGAAGGAAGGCGCGCTGGACGTCCTCGGATTCATCGGCGTGGTCACTGCGAGCCTCGGTCGCATTTTCGGCAGCCTCAGGCGGCTGCGGCTCGCGTCCATCGTGCGGCACGTCTACGAGACCGGCCTGACCGCCGTGCCGATCGTCGCGCTGATCGCTTTCCTGATCAGCGTGATCGTCGCTTACATCGGCGCCCAGCAGCTCCGGAAATTCGGCGGCGAGATCTTCGTCGTCGATCTCGTGACGGTCGCCGTGCTGCGCGAACTCGGCGTGCTCCTGACGGCAATCATCGTCGCGGGTCGCTCGGGCAGTGCATTCGCCGCCGAGATCGGCGCGATGAAGCTGAATGACGAGGTGGATGCGCTCCGCGCCATCGGCATGGATCCCATCGAGGTGCTCGTGTTGCCGCGGATCTTCGGGCTGGTCATCGCGCTGCCGGCCCTGACCGTGCTCGCGGATGCGATGGGCCTGGCCGGCGGCGCGCTCCTGTCCTGGTATCTCGTGGACATCCCCTTCGGCCAGTACCTGGAGCGCGTGCAGGGCTCGATCGGGGAGATGACCTTCTGGGTCGGAATCATCAAGGCCCCCGTATTCGCCGTGCTGATTGCGCTGGTGGGGACGCTACGCGGCATGCAGGTGCGGACCTCCTCGCGCGAACTCGGCCGGCTGACGACGATGGCCGTCGTGCAGTCGATCTTTCTCGTGATCCTGGCCGATGCGGTCTTCGCCGTGATCTTCATGGAGCTCGACATCTGATGGAGCCGGTCATCTCCGTCCGCGGGCTGGTCAACCGTTTCGGCGCGCAGGTCGTGCACGACGGACTCGACGTCGAGATCCGGGCGGGCGAAGTCTTCGGCATCGTCGGCGGCTCGGGCAGCGGCAAGTCCGTGCTGCTTCGGACGCTGCTCGGCCTCCAGAAGCCGGCGGGCGGCTCGGTGCGCATCGAGGGTCACGAGATCACGCGCCAGCGCGAGCGGGACCTGCTCGCGGTCAAGCGCCGCTATGGCGTGATGTTCCAGCGCGGTGCGCTTTTCTCGTCGCTCTCCGTCGTGCAGAACGTGGAGCTGCCGATCACCGAGCACTACCGGATCGGGTCCGGTTTGCGTCGCGAACTTGCGCTGCTCAGGATCCGCATGGTGGGACTGCCGGGGATCGCCGCCGAAAAGTTTCCGTCCGAGCTTTCGGGTGGCATGACGAAGCGCGCGGCACTTGCCCGGGCGCTCGCGCTCGACCCGGCGATCCTCTTTCTCGACGAGCCAACCTCGGGGCTCGACCCGATTTCCGCGGCCGCCTTCGACCAGCTGGTCCTGGAGCTGCAGAAGGGCCTCTCACTGACAGTCGTGATGATTACCCACGATCTCGATACCATCTTCAGGGTCTGCAACCGGGTCGGGGTGATCGTCGACGGCCGGATGATCACGGGAACGCTCGACGAGATCGTCCGGCACGATCATCCCTGGATCCGGGATTACTTCCATGGCGAGCGCAGCCGCGCCGCGTGGACTGGCGGGAAATGATGGATAGGGAAGCCAATTACGTCGCGGTCGGGGCCTTCGTGCTCCTCGTCATCGTGCTGACCGCCGGGTTCGTGCTCTGGTATACGGACCGGGCCGACGGACAGGTGGAGCAGCGTTACGAGATCTATTTCGACGGCAGCGTATCGGGCCTTTCGGAGGGCGGCTCGGTGCGGTATCTCGGCGTCGCCGTCGGTCGCGTGGCGCGCATCGAGGTTGATCCGCGGGACCCGGGACGCGTGCGCGTGGTCGCCGACATCGCGGAGGGAACGCCGATCAAGGAAGATACGGTGGCGCGGCTTGCGCTCCAGGGCGTCACCGGGCTCCTTTACATCGACCTCGAGCCGCGCGCGCGCGGCTCGTTGCCGCCGCCGCCGGTCGCGAGCATCAAGTATCCGGTGATCCCCTCGGAACAGTCCCAGTTCGACGAGCTGGTCAGCAGCCTCCCTGACGTCGTAGCGAAGGCGGGTGAAACCCTCAACCGGCTCAACGCCATGCTGTCGGATCAGAATATCGCCTCGATCACGACCACGCTCGGCAATGCCGAGAAGGCGAGCGAGGAGCTGCCGCTCGCGCTCGGCGACGCGCGCGCGATGTTCGCGGAGCTGCGATCCGCCGCGACGGAGATGCATGGAACGGCGGTCGCGCTGCATGAGCTCGCGGGCACGA
>DATIEW010000042.1:0-2735 GCA_035455585.1 Vicinamibacterales bacterium
CAATCAACAGCGATCCTGTTGGGCATGTTCGCGGCCGCCGCGCTCCTGCTCGGCGCGGTCGGCGTGTACGGCATCGCGGCGTTTTCGGTGGCGCAGCGCACGCGCGAGCTCGGTATACGAGTGGCCATCGGGGCCGCGCCGCGCGACGTCGTGCGGCTCGTCGTCGCACATGTACTCGTGCTCGCGCTCGCCGGTGTGGTGGCAGGCCTGGCCGTGTCGATGGCGCTCGCCCGCGCCGTCGCGTCCCAGCTGTACGAGGTGTCCGCGACCGATCCGGGAACGCTCGCCTTCGCGGCTGCGGCGCTGCTCCTGGTGGCGTTGGGCGCAGCGTGGCTGCCGGCGCGGCGGGCGGCGCGGGTCGATCCGCTGGCCGCGATACGCTGCGAGTAGGCCTCGCGGGTCTGCGGGATGTCGGGGTTGAAGCTGGTTCCTGGGCACGCGGTTCGATCGGAGTCTTCACGCCGGGGAGGGCGATACATCGATGCGCAAGGACCTGCATGACGCCTTCCGGTCGCTCGCCCGTGCGCCAGGCTTCTCTGCGATCGCGATCGCCACGCTGGCCTTCGGGTTCGCTGCGAGCACGACTGTCTTCAGCATTGCCGACGCGGTCCTGCTGCGACCGCTGCCTTATTCCGACGACGACCAGCTGGTCATGCTCTGGCACCGCGGGCCTGCTGGCCGGTTCCCCCAGTCCAACGGCACGTTCGCCTGGTACCGCGAGCGCAACACGACTTTCACGGACATCGGCATATCCTCGGAACCCTTCGATATCAACATCATGGCTCGCGGCGAGCCGCTGCGAGTCCCGATGGCGCTCGTGTCGGCCTCGCTCTTCCCGGTGCTGGGTGTCGCGCCACGCCAGGGCCGCGGCTTCCTGCCGTCAGACGAACGTCCCGGGGGCCGGGCCGTGATCCTCGGCCACCAGCTCTGGACGTCCCGCTTCGGCGCAGATCCTGGCGTGATCGGTCAGGCGATCGACGTCAGCGGATCGCCCATGCCCGTGGTGGGCGTCATGCCACCCGGCTTCCTCTTCCCGGAAGGGCGTACCCAGCTCTGGTTGTCGAACGTCGTCGATCCAGCCACGCTTGGACGAACCACGTACATGTTCGAGGCGGTTGGGCGACTCAGACCGGGCGTGACGCGCGAACAGGCCGAGCGCGATATCGAGCGCCTCACACCGCAGCTGCCCCAGGTGTACCCGGAAATGACGACAGCCATGGTTGCGGGGGGCCGGATGTCGCCCTTCGTCACCGCCCTCAAACAGGAGATCGTTGGTGAGGTGGCGCGGCCGCTGGGAGTGCTCGTTGGCGGCGTCTTGCTCGTTCTGCTCATCGCCTGCGCGAACGTGGTGAATCTGGTTCTCGTCCGGGCCGAGGAGCGGATGCGGAGCGTGGCGGTACGCTCCGTTCTCGGCGCCAGCCCAGCACGGCTAGTGCGCGGCTTCCTGGCCGAGGGGCTGGTCCTGGCCGCGGCTGGCGCTGCTGCAGGTCTCGCGGTTGGTGCCGCGGCAATCCGTCTGCTCGCGAGGGCTGGTCCCGTGTCGCTCCCGCGTCTCGACGAAGCGACCATCACCAGTACCGTCGTCACGTCAGTGATGGCGGTCACACTGCTGGTCGGCCTGGCAGCCGGCATCCTCCCGGCACTGCGCGTCGCTCGAGCCGACCTCGCCGGCTGTCTCGCCGCTGGCGGCCGGGCCGGCGGCGGCGGGCGGCGCCGCTGGGTGACGAGCAGGGTCCTCACAGCCGCCCAGATCGGGCTGGCGATGCCGCTGCTGGTCGCCGGCGGCCTGCTCGTGCGGAGCTTCGTCGAGATCGGCCGGGTGCATCCGGGATTCCAGTCGAGCGGCGTGCTGACGCTGGGTCTTTCCCTCAACCGCGGAGATTATCCTGGTGCCGCCGACGTCGCGCGGTTCTACCAGCGACTGCTGAACGAGCTTCACACACTCGCGGGCGTTGTTTCTGCCGGCGGCACGACGCGATTTCCACTCAAGGGCAGCGCCTCGAGCATCGTCTTTCTGATGGAGGACCATCCTCTCCCGCCGGACGAGCGTCCACCGTCGGTTCGTTACAGCATCGCCACGCCCGGCTATTTCGAAACCATGGGGATTCCGCTCCTTCGGGGACGGACGTTCGAGCCGCGCGATGCCGAGGAGAACACGGGCGCCGTCGTCCTCAGCGCGTCGCTGGCCCGGCGCTACTGGCCGAACACGAGTCCGATCGGCCGGCGGGTCTCTCCTACTGCCACCGTCGAGGACGGACGCTGGTACACGGTGGTGGGCGTCGTGGGCGACGTCCGGGATGACTCGCTGGAGGGCGTACCCGTCGAGATGGCGTACTTCGCGATGGTCAACCCTTCGCAGAATACGGGTGTCCCCGTCAACCTCACGGTTGCGATCCGCAGCGGGATTCCGGCGGCCGCCCTCGCCGAGCAGGTCCGGCTGGCGGTGGCATCGCTCGACCCGCGTCTGCCCGTATTCGACGTGCGGACGCTGGACGGAATCGTTGCCGCCTCGCTGGCACGCCGTCGCTTCACGATGCTGCTCCTGGCAGTCGGCGCGGCGGCGGCTCTCGTCCTGGGAACCGTGGGACTCTATGCGCTCGTCGCACATGCCGCGGGACAACGGCGGCGCGAATTCGCCGTGCGGATCGCGATTGGCGCCGAGCCGCGCCAGGTCGGCCGATTGGTGTTCCGCCAGGGTCTGGCCGTCGCCCTTGCAGGTGCGACTGCCGGCCTCG
>DATIEW010000043.1:0-3520 GCA_035455585.1 Vicinamibacterales bacterium
TCAGTTCGGCAAGCTCGGCGGACTCCACTTCAACGACAGCCGGTACGGCGACGACGACCTGGATGCCGGAAGCGTCAAGCCGTTTCAGCTCTTCCTCATCTTCAACGAGCTCGTCGACGCCGAGCTGGACGGAATCCCGGACTTTGCCCCCCACTACATGCTCGACCAGTCGCACGCCGTCACCGATCCGATCGAGTCGCTGCTCATGAGCACGATCGAGCTCGTTCGCGCGTACGTGCAGGCGCATCTGGTCGACCGCGCGGCGCTCGGAGAGTTCCAGACGAAGAACGACGCGCTCCAGGCATTGGCGACGCTGAAGCAGGCGTTCACCACCGACGTCTCGCCAATCCTGGCCATGGCCCGGTACCGTGCCGGCGGCGCAATCGACCCGCTGGCGGCCTATCGCGCTCTCGACTACCGCGCCACCAGAGCGCTCCAGCGATCGGACCGCACGCGCCCTGCCGCCGAAGCGGTGTGAGCGTGACCGACTGCAGCCGGCGCCAGTTCGTTCACCTGGCTGCCGCCGCCGCCGGCCTGGTCCTTGCACCGCGGTCCTCGTGGGCCGTGGACACCCGGATCGAGGTACTGGCCGGCGAGCGGATCGGCCCCATTACGGCCGACCTCTTTGGCCACTTCGTCGAGCACCTCGGCGGCGTCGTCTACGACGGCGTCTGGGTGGGTGAAGGCTCGCGCGTCGCGAACACCGGCGGCATCCGCCAGGCGCTCATCGATCACCTGCGACGACTGCCGCCGGGCGTCATCCGCTGGCCTGGCGGATGCTTCGCCGACAGCTACGACTGGCGCGACGGCGTCGGACCAGCCGCCCAGCGCCCCCGCCGTGCCAACTTCTGGATCAACGACATGCAGAAGTTGCCGGACGGTCCCGGCAAGTACGATCCGAACACCTTCGGCACCAACGAGTTCATGCGCCTGTGCAGGCTCGTCGGTGCGCCGCCGTACCTGGCGGTAAACCTGCGAAGCCTCCCCGCGCGCGACTTCTATCAGTGGATGGAGTACTGCAACGCCCCCGCGGGATCGACGACGCTGGCGGAACTGCGTGCGGGCGGCGGTTCGCCGGAGCCCTTCGGCGTGCGGTTCTGGGGCATCGGCAACGAGTCCTGGGGGTGCGGCGGCAACTTCACGCCCGAAGAGTACGCGACCGAGTTTCGCCGCTTCACCGCGTGGAAGCCGCGCTACGGCGTCGATGCGGCTTTCATCGCCGCGGGGCCGAACAGCGGCGACCTCGGCTGGTCGCGCCGCTTCTTCGCCCGGCTCGTCGAAAAGGGCGAGGGACAGCTCAACGGGGTCTGGGGGTGGGCCCTCCACCACTATTCCTGGAACACCAGCCGCGGCGCCACGACGGATTGGTTCGCCGGCAAAGGAGACGCCCTGACGTTCACGAACGACGAGTGGTACGAGTTGCTGAACGAGGCGGATCGGATGGAGGGCCTCATCTCGGGCCACTGGGCCGTCATGGGCGAAATCGACCGGCGCCACCGCGTGAAGCTCGTCGTGGACGAATGGGGTTCCTGGTACAGGTCCGGAACCGAGGTCCACCCCACGCATCTCTTCGGCCAGCAGTCAACGATGCGCGACGCACTCGTCGCCGCGCTGACGCTCGACACGTTCCACCGGCACGCGGACAAGGTCGCGATGGCCAACATCGCGCAGCTCGTCAACTGCCTCCAGTCGCTGTTCCTGGCGCACGAAGATCGCTTCGTGGCCACCCCGACGTTCCACGTGTTCGAACTCCATGGCGCTCATGTCGGCGGCACGTCCGTCCGCACGCTGTTCTCAGCCCCCCGCCTGACCTACGCGCGGGTCGGTTCCCAGGGGTCCTTGTGGGGACTGGCCGGCGCGGCGTCGATCCGCGATCGGACGCTGACACTGACGGTCGTGAATCCACATCTCAGCGAACCGCGGGAGACGGAGATCGCGATCCGCGGTGCGTCGGCGCTCGACCTCCGGGTGTCGACGCTCTCCTCAGTCGATGTGCATGCGCACAACACGTTCGAGCGGCCGGACGCGGTGCGCCCGCGCGACAATACCACCCAGCCCCTGGGCGGCACAGTCTTCACGCACGTCTTCCCTCCGGCATCCGTCACGCGCTTGACCGTGACGCTTGGATGAACGACGGAGGTTCACGCTCGCGGGTTCACGCACGGAGGTTCCTGAACCCCCGTCACGACCCCTCGATCTCCCGGTAGCGCGTCGCCGCGTCGCGCCAGGTCGCCGACGGCCGGGGCTCGTACCGCTTCGGCGGAAAGGCGGCGGCAATGGCACGGCGGCCCGAGGCAAGCGAGTCGATCGCGCCGCCCGCCATCGCCTGCACGATGAGGTTCCCGAGTGCCGTGGCTTCCACCGGCCCGGCCAGTACTGGACGGCCGGCTGCGTCCGAGGTCGCCTGATTCAGGTAGTCGTTCAGCGCACCACCGCCCACGACATGCACGCCCTCGACGGGCTGGCCCGTGAGCATCTCGAGCCTGGAGAGCACGGATGCGTAACGAAGCGCGAGCGAATCCAGCACGACTCTGGTCAGCAGCACTGGCTCGGCTGACGCTTGCTGGCCCGTTTCGGCAAGCGCGCGGCCGAGTTCCTCCACCATGCTCGCGGGGTTGAAGAACCGGGAGGCATCTGGAAAAACCACACCAGGTGTCGTGCCCAGGGCGGCGGCTCGACCGATAAGCGACGCAAGAGTCCCGGTCAATCCCGCGCTGCGCCACTCGCGCCAGCACGATTCCAGGATCCAGAGGCCCATCACGTTCTTGAGAAAGCGGATGCTCCCGTCCACACCCCGCTCGTTCGTGAAATTGGCGGCCAGCACGACATCGTCGACCAGCGGCGCCGCTCGCTCCACGCCGACGAGCGACCAGGTTCCCGAGGAGATGTACGCCCAGTTCGCCTGAAGCGGCGTACCGGCAACCGCCGACGCCGTATCGTGTGTGGCCGGTTGCACGACGCGAACGTCCGGAAGATGCAGCTCGGCCCGAAGGACGGGATCGAGCTCCCCCACCATCGTGCGCGGCGGAGACAACGCGGGCATCAGATCGAGTGGCAGTTTGAACCGCGAGAAGAGCTCCTCGTCCCAGCGTCCCGTCTCGACATTCAGGAGCTGCGTCGTCGACGCGTTCGTGATCTCGCCGGAGATCGACCCGCAGAGGCGATGGTGGCAGAGGTCGGGGATCATCAGCAGCCGCGCCGCGCGCGGCGGGAGCCCCTCCTCGCAGTGGGCAATGAGCTGAAAGAGCGTGTTGAACGGCAGGAGCTGGACTCCCGTGGTTCGAAAGATTTCCGCGCGGGAGACCGTCTCGATGGCGCGCTCGATGACGCCGGCGGTGCGCTCGTCGCGGTAGCAGACGGGCTCTTCCAGCACTTCGCCGTCCGCATCGAGAAGCGCGTAGTCCACGCCCCAGGAGTCCACGCCGACGGATGTCAGCGCAACGCCGGGCGGGGTGGCCGCGGCCGCACGCCCAAGCCCTTCGCGGATGCCGTCGAGGAGTTTCGGGAGATCCCACCGGAG
>DATIEW010000044.1:0-5614 GCA_035455585.1 Vicinamibacterales bacterium
ATGGTCAGGGTGTGGCCGAGCGCCTTCAGCCTGCTCTCGAGCAGCCTGTAGCCGATGAAGACCGCGGACTGAGGGTCAGCCGGAGTCTGCAGCACCGCGGCCAGACGCAATGCCATCCCGATCTCAGTTCTCACCGGGGGACTTCGTCCCCCGGACCCCTTGCACGCTCGCTCGCGGGGCCCCTACGCCCCGCTCCGCTCGCGTGGCTCGCGTCGCTGCGCTCGCTCGCGCCGCAAATCCCCCGCTGTCGGCGATTCACTCACACGATCTCAGATCGCGCGACGCGCTACTCCGGGTCATCACCGGCGCTTGCGTGCGCTGGGCCGGGACGTACGCACGGCCCGCGCGGAAGCCTTCGCGATTCTGGCGGCGCGTCCGGGCGGCTTCTTCGGTGCCCTCGTGTTCGCGCCGGTGACGCGTGTGCGCTTTGCGGGCCTCCTCCCGCGTGTGTCCCCAGCTGCGGTCTTCCCGGCATTGTGGGCCACCATCTTCGCGATGTACCCGGCGGCATCCGGCGTCCGGCATCCGGTTTCGCCGTGGTCCACGTGGACCGTTCCGATAGCGCGTGCAACCGCCAGGGCGCGCGGCCGCAGCGGCTCGACGTAACCGCCGATGCCGATCAGCACGTTGTTCATCGCGTAACGGGTCCGGTTCGGCTGCGAGTGGATCGTGCTCTCGATTCTCGAGAGCAGCCCATCGACATCATCCGCGCGCAGCTTCCCCTTCCCGCCGCTGACCGCGAACACGTTCCAGCCGGCGGTGGTAGTCCACTCGCCCTCCTCGTCGATCCACGCCCGGGCCATCTCCAGCGCGCCCGGCATCAGCGCGGCGATGCCGGACACGGCGTCGGTGAGGATGTAATTGTCGCAATCCCTCAACCAGCGCTCCACCTGGGCGCGGGTCATCTTCCCGGGTTCGGCGATCATCGTGGCGACGACGCGCGCGTCGTGGACGCCGGAGTCCCAGAGCGTGAGGGCGGCCTGGTGGTTCGGGCCGATCTTCTTCACCAGCGGCTTGAGATCGCCGTACGCGACGCCATAACAGGGACCGCTGACGCCATGGCGCGCGTAGATCTGGACGGTGTTGGGTTTGCCGAGCTTTCTGAGCTGCGTCAGAACCTCTTTCGCGTGCATGGAAACTCCGTGCGTGAGGACAATTGACCGACCCGTAGAATATACGATGTCAGGCTGGGGGCTTCACGAAGGTTGGACCGCTATGCGGCTCGACACGCCAATCCCGTCGTTGCGGGCCGTTGGCGGCGCCGGCCCGGCTCCCCGCATTCGCTACGTCAAGCCCGCGAAGCCGCCCTTCACTCCGCTCTCAGCGCCGCGAGCGGATCGACCCGTGTCGCGCGGCTGGCAGGCAGATAGCTCGCCAGCAGGGCCGTGGCGAGCAGCAGGAGGGGCGCCACCCCGTAGGCCACCGGGTCGTGCGGGGTGACCCCGAAGAGGAGCCCTCCGATCAACTGGGTGACCGGAACTGACGCTGCGATCCCCAGGAGCGCCCCGGCGGCGGCAGCAGTCATGCCCCGCCTGACGACCAGGCTCCGAACATCCGCGGGGCTGGCGCCCAACGCCAGGCGCACGCCAATCTCGTGCGACCGCTGCGCGACAAAGAACGCCATCACACCGTAGACGCCGATCACGGCGAGTCCGAGCGCCACGACCGCGAACGTCGTCAGCACCTCCGTCCGGAACGCCGGGACCGCGGTCGACTGGGCGACGAGCTGCCGGGTGGTGAACACCTCGAAGATCGGGAGGGCCGGATCGAGCGCGCCGACGGCGCCGCGAACCTCGCTGGCCAGGGACCCGGGATCCCGTACGGTTCGAACGGCCATCGTCAACGTGAGCGGTCCGGACTGCTCGAGCGGCGTGTAGACCTCGCCGGCGGCCTCGGCGTCGAGCCCGAAGTGCTTCACGTTCCCGACGATCCCGATCACGGTCAGCCACGGCGTGCCGCACGAGACGCAGCCCCACTTGAAGCGCTGGCCCAACGCGTTCCCATCCGGCCAGTACTTCTGCGCCATCGCGTCGTTGATGACGATCACGCCCGGAGCGTCGGCGGTGTCGCCGGCCGTGAAGGCCCGTCCGGCAAGCAGCGGAATCCCCAGCGCCGCGAAGTACCCGCGCGTCGCGACCCGCGCCTCGGTGCACGGCTCTTCGCCGGCGGGCGGCGCCGGTCGATCGGCCAGGCCAAAGCTGTCGCAGGAATAGCGGTCGGTCAGCGGCGGCATATTGACCGCGCCGGCGGCCGTGACGCCCGGCAGCGCGCGCAGACGGTCGGCCAGGCCCGTGAAGAAGGCGATCCGCTGCGCGGTGGCCGGATATCGAGCGCGGGGCAGACTGACGCGGAACGTCAGCACCCGATCGGCGTCGAACCCGGGATCCACGCTCTGCAGACGGATCAGGCTCCGGACGAGCAGCGTGGCCGTGACCAGGAGCACGAGCGCGAGCGCCGTCTCGACGATGAGGAACACCTGTTGCGCGCGGCCGGATCCGGTGCTGCGCGCGTCGCCTCCAGCGGCGAGGATCGTCCGCACGTCCCATCGGGATCCCTGCAGCGCCGGCAGCAGGCCGAAGACGAGAGCCGTGGTCATCGACAGGAGGAGCGTGAATGCGAGCACGCGCGCGTCGATGTCCGTGGCCATCACGAGCGGGATCTGCCCGGTGAGCCACGCCGGGAGCGCAATCAGCGCGGCGACGCCCAGGCCGACCCCCGCGATTCCCCCGAGAAGAGCAAGAACGAGGCTCTCGGTCAGCATCTGACGAATCACCCGGCCGCGGGTCGCGCCCAGGGCGCTTCGGACGGCAACCTCACGCTGCCTGACCGTGGCGCGCGCCAGGAGCAGGTTGGCGACATTGACGCACGCGATCAGGAGCACGACACCGACGGCAGCCATCAGCATCAGGATTGCCGTGCGCGCGCTCCCGGTGATGGATTCGCGGAGGGGCTCGATGAACGCGCCGTGGTCGAGATTCGTCGAGGGATACTCGCGAGCGAGACGAGCGGTCACGGCATCGATCTGCGCCTGCGCGTCCACGATGGAAGCGCCACCGGCGAGCCGTGCGATCGCCATGGCAAAATGGCCGCCCCGCGAGGAGTCCGGCTCGATCACGAACGGGCGCCAGATCTGCGGCTCGCTCGACGCGCTGATGCCAGGTGAGATAAACGACGGATCGAGCACGCCGATGATGGTGCAGGCGACATCCGCGAGCCTGACGGTGCGGCCGAGGACGGAAGGATCCCGGCCCAGCGCGTCGTGCCAGAGTCCGTGGCTGATCACGATCTCGGTTTCGCGGCCCGGCCGGGCGTGCTCATCGCCGAAGAGCCTGCCGATCGCCGTCCGCGCGCGAAGCGTCTCGAAGAACACCGGGGTGACGAACGCCACCGGGACGACGATCGGATCGCCCTCTCCCGTCAGGGGCTGCGTTCTCGTCGTCCATACCGCGAGCGACTCGAACGCACGCACCTCCCGGGCCCAATCGGTCGCGTCCAGCGGGTTGAGGTTCGCCCGTCTGTTGTTCGCATTGGTCCCCCACACCCGGACGAGCCGGTCGGAGCCGGGATACGGCAGCGGACGAAGGAGCGCGGCGTCGAGCACCGTGAAGATCGCGGTGTTCGCCCCGATGCCGACCGAGAGAGTGAGCAGCGCGACCAGCGCGAACCCGGGCTGCTTCCGGAAGGTCCGGAAGGCATACCGGAGATCCTGCAGGATTGATGTCATGAGGGTGCTCCTCCGTGGGGAAGCCTGAGGGCGCGGGCCCGTCTCGACGCGCGCCTGCCATGATGAGGAGAAGAGGTCGGCGAGGCCGCGGAGCGTGACGCCAAGAAGCGCGAGCCGACCGCGCCGCCGGTATTCGTCCAGGGCCTCGTCGGCAAAGCCTTCGCGCAGGTCGGGACCGAAGGACGCCCGGAAGCGCCTCGGAAGGACTGACGTCATCAAGCCGAAGAGCGCGACGGCAATCCGCACCGTCAGGGGAACTGCCTTCATGCCTTGCCGCGCTGCACAAGGATCGCCCGCGCGGAGGCGGCAAGCTGCTCGAGCCGCGCGACCTCCGAGCGGAGCATCCGCCGGCCTCGATCCGTCAGCCGGTAATACCGCCGCCGCTCATCGTCGAGCTCCGGCACCGGCCGCCGGCCGGATTCTTCGATCGCGCCGTCCTCGAGCAGGAACGCCAGCGTGCGGTAGAGCGTGGCGGGACCCAGCCGGACGCGCCCGCCGCTGCGGGAGACGACGTCCTTGCGAAGGGCGTAGCCGTGCTTCTCGCCGGCGGCGAGGCTGACCAGGAGAAACAAGACGGCCGGTTTGAGCGGCGGATGCCGTTCGGAGCGCATGGCCATATGTCGATCCTCAGTGGATCGACTATATCCATGATGGACTCATCTGGTCAAGCCCGACCGGATCCTCCGGGATGGGCGAACCGTACGACGGTGGCGACGGCAGCGGGCGCCTCTTCTCCCACCCGCGCGAGAGTAGGACAAGTCGACGCCAGCAGTGTATCCTCCGCGAAGCGCCATTCCGATTCGCCACGAAGTGACGATCAGTTCATGCAGAGCGTGACACGATGCAACCTTCGCACGTCTTGTTGATCGCTTCTCTGACGCTGCTCCAGACCACCGTATCGTCACAGTCTGTTCAGTCAGGGAATCCGATTCTGCCCGGGTGGTACGCGGATCCGGAGGCCCACGTGTTCGGCAATCGGTACTGGATCTATCCGACCTACTCGGCGCCCTACGATCAACAGATCTTCATGGACGCGTTCTCGTCTACCGACCTGATCACGTGGGAGAAACATCCACGCGTCCTGGAGGTCACGAACGTGCGGTGGGCACGACGCGCGCTGTGGGCGCCGTCGGTCGTGGAGAAGGACGGCTGGTACTACCTGTTCTTCGGCGCCAACGACATTCAGGACGATCAGCAGGTGGGCGGCATTGGCGTCGCCCGTGCCCGCCGGCCGCAGGGGCCCTTCGAAGACTACCTGGGCAAGCCGCTGATCGATCGCTTCCACAACGGCGCGCAGCCCATCGACCAGTTCGTCTTCAAGGATCGCGACAACTCGTACTACATCGTCTATGGCGGATGGCGCCACTGCAACATCGCGAAGCTCAATGCCGATTTCACCGGCTTCGTCCCGTTTCCAGACGGGACGACGTTCAGGGAGATCACACCGCGGGGCTACGTTGAAGGGGCGTTCATGCTGCTGAAGGACGGCAAGTACTACTTCATGTGGTCGGAGGGCGGCTGGACGGGCCCGAACTACGCCGTGGCGTACGCGATCGGCACGTCCCCCTTCGGCCCCTTCGAGCGCGTCGGCAGGATTCTGCAGCAGGATCCTGCGGTGGCCACCGGCGCGGGCCACCATTCCGTCCTGCAGGGACCGAAGTCAGGCCGATGGTACATCGTCTATCACCGGCGGCCGCTCGGCGAGACGGACCGGAACCACCGCGTCGTGTGCATCGACGAGCTTCGCTTCGATGGAGAAGGATTCATCCTCCCGGTCGCGATCACGAACGAAGGCGTCGCGAGAGATCCGGCGGACCTGTTCCTGGCGTCTGGCAGCCCTCGGTTGGGCGTACCGCTGATGCGGACGCCCTCGAGGACACGGCGTGGTGT
>DATIEW010000045.1:0-3985 GCA_035455585.1 Vicinamibacterales bacterium
TCACGTCCAGCGCGATCACGCTCGTGCCGAAGAGGTTGTCGCCGGGATGGAATCCGCCGTAGTAGTCGATCGTGGGAGGGTTCGTCGGGATGTAGACCAGGCCCAGCTCGGGGTCGGCCGACATCGGCGCCCAGGATGACACGTCGCCGGTCCATTTCCACGAGTCGTTCTCCCACGTCTGGTGTCCGAACTCGCCCGGGCGCGGGATGATGTGAAACTTCCACAGGAACTTGCCGGTGCGCGCGTCGTAGGCCAGGATGTCGCTGTGCCGAGAGGGCGGGTCCGATAAGGCGGAGTGTTTTTGCGTGGCGCCGCGGCGGCAAGACGTTCGAGTGTGAGCGCGCTGCGGTCCGCCGACGGCGCTGCGCAAAGGCGCCCGTTGGAGGAAACCGCAGCCGGATGGGGCGCTATGGGCAATGAATCGCGCGATGAGTCGGTGAGCTAGCGGAAGAGCCGGGGGAGTTGAGGCGGCGGGAGGCTGATGGCTGAGTGGCGAGGTAAGGAGGACGTGGTCCCGGTTGCGGGAACGCGCTGGACAGGCACACGACGACGGTGACATCAGCGGTGGACGGGGAGCAGGTCGCGCGGATCAAGGCGATCGCGCGGGTCATGAGGAATCAAGCGGGTCGGCGTGGAGCCACGCGGGCCGGGCCAGGTGGCCGATTACCCGCATTGGGCCCTGGTGACACACGGGACAGCGGCGTGCGGCCTCGCGCCGCGCGGCGGCGGCAGCATCCCCGCTGGCGGCGACGGCGGCGATGGTGGCATCCGGCTTCAGCGTGGCGAGAAGATGACGACACCGGGCGAGCTGTGCCGCGCGGCGGCGGGGGGCCAGGAAGCCGTAGTACCGAATCCGATGAAAGCCGAGCGGGAGGACGTGTGAGAGGAAGCGGCGAATGAATTCCATGGCGGCGAGCGTCATCGTCTTCTTCGCCTGGCCAGGATGGGCGCGGTAGTCCGTGTAGGTAAAGCAGACGTGGCCGTCGTCGATGTGGCGCAGGCGGTTGTTCGACATCGCGACGCGATGGGTGTAGCGGCCGACGTAGTCGAGGACCTGCTGGGGCCCGGCAAACGGCCGCTTGGCCTAGACGACCCAGTCCTGGTGCCGCAGCGGGGCCAGGTACCGCGCCCACGCCTGCGGATCGCGCAGCGGCTCGAGCGAACCGGCGAACTGGAAGCGCCCGGCGTGGAACGCCGCGTCGAGCTGTTCAAGAAAGGTGCGGCGGAAGAACCGTGACAAGACACGGACAGGAAGGAAGAAGCCGGGTCGACAGGCGATCCAGCGATTCCCGTCGGGTGCGAGTCCGCCGCCGGGCACGACGCCGTGCAGATGCGGATGATGCACGCGCGTCTGGCCCCACGTGTGGAGCACGGCAAAGAACCCGATCACGGCGCCGAGGTGGCGCGGGTCGGCCGCGATGGTCTGCAGGGTCTTCGCCGTCGCCCGAAAGAGGATGGTGTAGACGAGGGTCTTGTTCTGGAGCGCGATCGCGGCGATCGGTTCGGGCAGCGTGAAGACGACGTGGAAGTACGCGCAGTCGACGAGTTCGGCCGTGCGCTGCTCGACCCAGGCGGCGCGGGCGAGCGATTGACACGTCGGACAGTGCCGATTCCGGCAAGCGTTGTCGGCGATGCGCGCGTGGCCGCCCGCGTCGCACGGCTCGACGTGGCCACCGCGCGCGGCCGTGCGGCACGTCTCAAGCGCGGTCATCACGCGCGGCTGCGCGGTCGTGAGCCCGCACGTGCCCCGATAGGTCTCGCCGTAGCGGCGGACGACGTCCGCCACCTCCAGCGCCGGGCGATCCACGGGGGGGCGTCAATAGGCTGGCGGTGGTGGCAGATCCGGCGACGCGGCTAATGGGCGTGGAAGCAGATCCAAGGGGCTGGGTGTCGCGCAGACCTTCGTCGTCGCGATCCGCAGGTACGTCGCGGTCGTCTCCAGATTCCGATGCCCGAGCAGGAGCTGAAGGGTGCGGACGTCAGTGCCGGCTTCGAGCAGATGGACGGCAAAGGCGTGGCGCAGCGCGTGCGGGGTGACGGGTTTGGTGAGGCCGGATCGACGATGCGCCCGCCGGCAGGCCCGGTTCACCGCCTTCGTCGTGATCGGGTGGTCGGGACGGGGCCCGGGAAAGAGCCAGAGGCGGGGCCGGCCCACGCGCCACCATTCCCGGAGCAGCGCGAGCAAGCGCGGCGACAGCATGACAGAGCGGTCTCTGCGTCCCGTTCCTTGCTCGACGCGCAGCATCATGCGCTGACGGTCGAGAGCCGAAACCGTCAGCCGCACGGCCTCGGCGATGCGCAGGCCGGCCGCGTAGCACGTCGTGAGGATGGTGCGATGCTTGAGGCCCGGCGCACAGGCCAAGACGTGAGCGACCTCCGCGGGACTGAGCACCACCGGCAGGCGTCGGATGACTGTCGGGGCGGGCACGACGACATCAACCGGCCAGGCGCTCTTCAGCGTCACGGTGTAGAGAAATCGGAGCGCGGCGACCGCGACGATCAGCGTCCGAGGGGCGACGTGCCGTTCGTGCAGCAGATGCACTTGAAACGCCCGAATCTCCTCGGGCCCCACGTCGGCCGGCGACCGGCCGAAATGCCGCGCGAATTGGGCGACGTACTCCACGTAGGCGCGTTGGGTCGCGGGCGCGAGAGTCCGGATCTGCATGTCCTCGACCATGCGTTGACGAAGCGGTGTCATGGGACGGCTCCTGTGAACATCCGTCTGGCCCATCCAGGCGGATGCAACGGAGCCTATCGAGGCGGGCGCTCAAATCGTCGAAATACCGTGATCTGGGGAAAAGTGGGAGGACGGTCGGTCTACGGCTACCGCGAAGCGGTTTAGTCCAAGGCGGATTCCGTCAACTGGGCGACAGCGACGATACGGGGCTAATGGTTCCTATCGTCCCTATCAGACCTCACGCCGGGATTCGTCCGGGATTCGCCCCGCTACAGCCGATCGCGTTCCCGACGACGTCCGGCAGCTGAAATAGCACCCGCCGCGCATGCGTTTCAGGTAAGCTCTCGGCACTCCCGTGACCCTTTCAGCCGGCACCCGCCTCGGTCCGTACGAGATTCTTGCGCCCGTCGGCGCGGGCGGCATGGGGGAGGTGTACAAGGCCCGCGACACACGCCTCGAACGGATCGTGGCGATCAAGGTATCGCAGTCCGAATTCAGCGAGCGGTTCACCCGTGAATCCAGCGTGATCGCGTCGCTGAATCATCCCAACATCTGCCATCTCTACGACGTCGGCCCCAACTACCTCGTGATGGAGTACGTCGACGGCGTGCCCGTCGCCCCGGGTGGCGGATTTCGCAAGGTGCTCGATGCCGCCGCGCAGATTGCCGCCGGGCTCGCGGCGGCCCACGCGGCCGGCATCGTCCATCGCGACCTGAAGCCCGACAACATTCTTGTCTCGAGCGACGGGCGCCTCAAGATTCTGGACTTCGGCCTCGCGAAGCTGGCGATCCGGGAGCCGTCGGGCGAGCTCACGCAGACGGTCGCGGCCGTCGTCACGAACCCCGGAACCGTGCTCGGCACGGTCAGCTACATGAGCCCCGAACAGGCGCGCGGCCTGGAAGTCGACCCGCGCTCCGATCAGTTTTCGTTCGGGCTGATTGTCTATGAGCTGGCGACCGGGGTCCGCGCGTTTGCCCGCGGGTCCGCTCCGCAGACGATGTCGGCGATCATCGAAGCCGAGCCGGATTATACGCTGCTCGCGGGAACGCCGGCGCCGTTCCGGTGGATCGTCGAGCGCTGCCTCGCCAAGGATCCGCGCGAGCGCTACGAGTCGACCGGCGATCTCTTTCGCGATCTCGAGCAGCTCAAGCGGCGGCAGAGCGAATTGAGCGGAACCGGCGCGGCCGCGGCCGCCGCGCCGCAACCGGCGAGCCGACGCCCTCGGTGGCTGATGGCGGTCGCCGTTGTCACGAGCGCGATCGTGTGCGGCATCGGCGGATGGACTCTCGCGCGCACCACAGCCGTCGT
>DATIEW010000046.1:0-2118 GCA_035455585.1 Vicinamibacterales bacterium
GACGGTGAACGTGCGCGTCGTGTCGGGGAGCGGGGCGGGGCAGGAGAAGCCCCCCGGACTCAACGTGACCTATCTCGAGCTGTTCGGCCTCGCACAGCGCACCAATCGCGCGGCGTTCGACGCCGAGAATCGACTCTGGCCGCGGCGCAACGATCCCAATTACCAGATCGGCGCACCGACGGGCGCGTCGCCGGCCGCGCTCATCCGCGACGTGTTCATTGTGTACCCCTCGCTGGAGCCCTTTTCCCGTCGCGGGCTCGCGCAGTCGGCCACCGTCGTCTCCAACGACACGATCTATCGGACTCCCGGCGAATACCTCTACTCCTCGCGGCATCCCGGGTCGTTCTACCGGATGCTCGTGGAGTACGAGACGATGGCCAGTGCGGGGCGCGGCGAGATTGCGCTGGCGGCGGTCCAGATCCGTCCCGGGAGCGAGCGCCTGACGATGGACGGCCGGCCCTTGCAGCGCGAGGTCGACTATACCATCGACTACGATCTGGGTCGCGTGCAGCTCCTCACGCTGGACACGCTGAGCGCGCGATCGCGGCGCCTGACGGTGCAGTACGAGGAAACGCCGTTCTTCACGACCGTGCCGACCAACATCGCGGGGCTCACGACGGAGTGGGCGCTGCCTTTCGGCGCGGTCTCGCTCACGGCGATCTCGCAGCGCCAGCGGACGACGTTCACGCGTCCGCCGCTGGGGTACGAGCCGCAGGGATCGCTCGTCGCGGGGCTCGGCGCGAGCCTGGGGTGGAATCTCCCGGGCTTCTCCCAGCGGCTGGCCCGCGTCCTGAGCGCCGCCGATGGCACCGCGCCCTCCCGCCTCGATGTCCGGGCCGAGCTGGCGGTGAGCCGGCCGCAACAGAGCGCCTCGCAGCAGGCGTATCTGGAGTCGTTCGAGGGAGGGGGAGAGGTCAGCGTGAACCTGCTCGAGTCGCAGTGGCAGCCCTCCAGCCAGCCCGCGCTGGGCATCCGTCTGCCCGAGCGAGTGGGGGCGCAGACCCTCGACACGACCCGTGCCGCCACGATGGTTTTCCAGAACCACGGCAGTGACGCCAGCGGCCAGCCGGTCACCTTCTCCATCCAGCAGATCGATCCGCTCACGCGGCTGCCGGGGGGGACCCTCGCGGGCTTCGAGCAGATGCTCTGGCTCACGCTGTACCCCCTGCGGGTCGGCGGCCTCCGTGACGCCCAGACGAACCGGTACCGCTGGACGGTCGGCAATGCCCCGACCGGCCGCCGCTGGCGCTCGGTGCGCACGCCGCTCGGCGCCGGCGGGAACGGCGTCGACCTCACGCGCGCGGAGCATCTCGAGTTCTGGACTCTGGCCGATACGTCCGTCGCGCGCCGCGGGCGGAATCCCGTCCTGGTCTTCGACTTCGGAACGGTCTCCGAGAACAGCGTCGCCTTCGCGCCCGAGTCGCTCCGGATCGTGAACGCCGACTCCATCTGGACCGGGAAGAAGCTGCAGGGGTGGGACCGTATGAACACCGAGCGCGACCGCTTCTCCCGCGCCTTCAGCGCGGAGGTGAACGACCTCGGTCTCCCGGGCGATGTCGTGGACACGCTGCACATGCTCCGCGACGGCGTCCCGGTCATCGCCTCCAACTTCCCGATCTGCCGGCTCGAGTTCGGCCGTCTTCTCCCGCTGGGAGATTCCCGGATCAACTGCACGCGCCGCAACAGCCGGCTCGACGAGGAGGACATCGATCAGGACGCGGTGCTCAACCTCACCTCGGCCGAGCGCGAGCTCGAGCGCGTGCGCCGCTTCATCATCGATCTGAGCGACACGACTTCGTATAACCGCATCGGCACCTGCGACGTACGCGTCAACGACATCAACGGCGCCTTCCCCGCGGGCTCGGAGCTCTGCTGGGTGCAGGTCCGCGTGCCGTTCAACGCTCCCGACGACTCGACGGGCGGCGGGCCCCAGCTCCGCCGCGTGCGCGCGCTCCGCGTCACGGTGATCTCGGGAGCGAACGCCCCGGAGAATCACTTCACGCTCATGCCGTTGGCGCGACTGCGGGTCGTCGGGGCCGGGTGGCTCAAGCGCGCGTCACGCCCGCTCGTAGGGTTGGGCGGCGAGCAGCAGACCCTGGGTGGCTTCGTGGCGGCGAC
>DATIEW010000047.1:0-2682 GCA_035455585.1 Vicinamibacterales bacterium
CGACGAGCGGCGGCTCGTCCTCGTCATCGAGCGGGCGCAGGCGCGGCTCGAGGCGCCCGCTCTCAATGGTCCACTCGTCATGACCTCGGGCATCCACGGCTAGCTTGCCTCCGGGGCCGTCCGGCGGGCGGACGCAAGGGAATTGCCATGGCGGATGAACTGTCCACGTCGATTTTCCGGCCGATTCTTCGCCCTTTGGTCAGATGCTCGAAGCTCGACAGCGCCGGATTTCCGACGATCGCGTCGGGAAACGCTGCAGACGCTGCGGCCGACAAGTGGACTGATCGGATGCGTGAGGCGCGGGAATGACGTAAACTCTTGTAGCCAGCCGGCAGCCTGCCGCCGAACGACTACCGCCTGCATGGCGGCAGTCGTTCGCAGGTGCGCGTAAACGCGCGCGTAGAGACGGTACCGTGCGCCACTCATTCAGCCCAGCCATGGGCTTTCGACTTGGCGTCGCGCTGGCCCTTGCGGCGATCGCTTCAGCACGGCCGACAGGCCAGTCACCCCCAGCGCCACCACAGGAACAGCCTCCGAGGATCCGGGTCGAAGCGAACTTCGTGCGCGTCGACGTGTATCCCGTCAGGGAGGGCAACCCCGTCACCGACCTCGTCCAGGGCGACTTCGAGGTGTTCGAGGACAATGTGCGGCAGGAGCTCGTCAGCTTCGAACACGTTTTCGTGACGCCTGCCGGGCCACAGGCCGAGCGCATCGAGCCCAACAGCGCGCGCGAGGGAAACGAGATGGCGGCCGACCCGCGCCGGCGGGTCCTGGTGCTGTTCCTCGACAACTACCACGTGACGTATCAGGGGTCGCACGACATCCGCGGGCCGATCATCCGCCTGCTCGAGCGCACCCTCTCGGAGGAGGATCTCGTCGGCGTCATGACGCCGTCGATGGCCGCCACGGAGCTGACGCTCGCGCGGCGGACCCAGGTGATCGAAGAGGGCTTGACGAAGAACTGGGTCTGGGGGATCGAGCAGTCGATCACGCAGTTCGATGACACGGAGGAGCGTTACCAGAGCTGCTATCAGTTCTTCAAAGGCGGTGAAGCCATCGCTGCCGAGATGATCGCCAGGCGCCGCGAGAAGCGTTCGATTGACGCGCTCCACGATCTCGTGACCCATCTTCGCGCCGTCCGGGAAGAGCGAAAGGCCATCCTGGTGGTCAGCGATGGCTGGCGCCTGTTCCGGCCAAGCGCGCAACTGGCAGGCGTTCTGAAAGACTGGGATGGAAGAGACCACATTCCCGGGCCGCCCCCGATCGGCATCACGTCCACGGGCAAGCTGGTGCTCGGAGGCGCCCCGGAGGGCACGACCGGCGCTCTCTACGAGTGCGACCGGGACCGGCAGTTCCTGGCCAATCTGGACAACGATCATTCGTTTCGCGATATCGTGAACCTGGCTAACTGGGCGAACGCCAGTTTCTATACGGTGGACCCGCGTGGCCTCCCGGCGTTCGACAGCCCGATCGGGCCGAAGCGTCCACCCCCGCCCCACGTCGACCAGGCGATCCTCAGGAATCGGATCAACACGCTGCGGACCCTCGCCGACGCAACCGACGGCATCGCCGCGGTGGAGAGCAACGATCTCGACGAGAGCATCAGGCGCATCGTCGACGATCTGACGTCGTACTACCTGCTGGGGTACTACTCGACCAACACGAAGCTCGATGGCAGATACCGGACCATCGACGTCCGCGTGAAGCGGCCGGGCGTGCACGTCCGCGCGCGGCGCGGCTACCAGGCCCCGACCGAGGAGGAAGTGGCCGCGGCGCGCCTCGCGGCCGACCCGCTGGCTCCTGACGCCGCGGCCTCCGCCTTCGCGACCGCGATGAGCACGCTCAGCCGCATCCGCCCGGACGCGCAGTTCCGCATCAACGTGGCGGCCATCGCGGGAGCACCCGGCACCCTCTGGGTCGCCGGGGAAGTGGTCGGCACCGGACGGACCGGCAACCTCAGCGCTGGCGGGACGGCCGATCTCGACGCCAGCGCGGGTGGCGCGTCGAGCACGGCGCGGATCAGGCTGCAGCCGGGGCAGCGCGCGTTCCTCGCCACGCTGAAGCTGCCGGGCAGCGGCTCGGGACCGGTCGACGTCCGCGCGCGGGTCTCGTCGGATTCGCTGACGCTTCCGGTCACGGATTCGGTGAGGGTGGACGAGGTCGGACCGACCGGGCAACCGCTGCTGTTCCGCCGCGGCCCGTCCACCGGCAACCGCGTGCTGCCGGCGGCCGACTTCCGCTTCAGCCGGACGGAACGCGTCAGGATCGAGATCCCCGTCGAGGCCGGTGTCGAGCCGGGCGCCGGCCGCGTGCTCGACCAGACCGGCAAGCCGCTCGGGGTGCCGGTCACGGTTGCCGTCCGCGACGACGACCCGGCCGGGCAGCGGTGGGTCACGGCGGAAGTGCAGCTGGCGCCGCTCGCGCCGGCCGACTACGCGATCGAAATCGCCACCCGGCGCCAGGACACCGAACACCGCCTCCTGACGGCCATCCGCGTCGTCCGCTGAGGGGAGGGCAATGAAAGGCCATCCACTTCGCTGGCTCGCCGCGGGCCTCGCTGCGGCGATTGCCCCGGTCGCGGCGCCCACCATGCAGACGGGCGGATCGCAGCAGCCCGAGCGCTCCGCGCAGCAACCGATTCGCACGGAGGCCACCTTCGTCCGCGTGGACGTGTACCCCACG
>DATIEW010000048.1:0-10923 GCA_035455585.1 Vicinamibacterales bacterium
CCGTATTAAACGAGGCGATGGATCAGAAGGAACATGTGCAGCCTTGGTATGTGCTTAGCGCTCAATACACGAAGACGCAGGTCTTGTCGCGGCTTGGCCGCTTCGAGGACGCGATAGAAGTGTGTGACCAGTGTATTGACATTGCCAAGGTAGCAAGCCTCTCGACCTGGGTAAATGCGTTCAGGATCGGCAAGTGCAACGCGCTCATAAGATTGGGACATAATCCTGCAGCAATCGAGTTGCCCCTCAACGAGAGACATCTTGACTGGCCGCTTGCCACAACCGGGGCATTCTATTCACTTCTCGGTGGTGCGTTGCATGCGAGCAAGAACGAGGCCCGTAGTGCCGCGCACAGGAGAAGAGCGTGGTCCATTCTTAGGGCAAGTGGCGATCTTCCCAGTGATCGTGAAACAGACCTGCCATCTGTTGTTAGTGATGCGAGCCCATCTCACACCGATCTCGACGCGGCCGTTGCGCTCCTCGACCTCGCCGGCCATCCGCACATCCTCGGGCGCGAGGCATTCGCGCTCGTCGCCGACACGGGATGCGCCGAGGCCGCCGCCCTCCTCGCCGTCGGGCTCACCGGAACCCGCGTCATCGCGTCGCTCGCCTGGTCCGACGAGGAGGCCCGCACCGCCGCCGGCCACGCCGACCGCGTCCCCCTCGGCTCCTACCGCGACGAGGCCTGGACCCTCCTCGTCCGCCCCAGAGCCGACCTCGACAACCGCTGCACCCTGGCCGCCATCCGCAAGCTCCTGGCGACCGCCGTCGATCTCGACCGGTACCGGCGCGAGGAGAAACAGCGCGCCGCCCTCTGGCCCGCCGAGGCGCTCGACGGAGACCCCGACAGCATCTGGGCCTCCGAACAGGCCGCCGAGCTCCTGTCCACCGCCCGCCGCATCGCCAACGCGCCCCTCCCGGTCCTCCTCACCGGCGAGACCGGCACCGGCAAAGAGCTGCTCGCGCGCGCCATCCACCGCGCCTCCGATCGCGCCGCGCGCCCCCTCGTCCCCTTCAACTGCAGCGCCGTGCCGCGCGACATGCTCGAAAGCCAGCTCTTCGGCTACCGCAAGGGCGCCTTCACCGGCGCCGACACCTCGTTCCCGGGAGTCATCCGCTCCGCCTCCGGCGGCACCCTGTTCCTCGACGAGATCGCCGACGTCGGCCTCGACCTCCAGCCCAAGCTGCTGCGCTTCCTCGAGCACAAGGAAGTCCATCCGCTCGGCGAGCCGCAGCCCGTGCCGGTCGACGTGCGCATCATCGCGGCAACCAACGCCAATCTGGACCGCCTCGTCGCGGAGGGCCGCTTCCGCGAGGACCTCTACTACCGCCTGAACGCGATCCACCTCAGGCTGCCGCCGCTCCGGGAGCGGCGCGAAGAGATCCCGACCCTCGTCCAGCACTACATCCGCCGCGCCGCCGACGAGCAGAAGAAGGCGCGTCTCACGCTGAGCGACGAAACGCTGGAGTATCTCCTGCTCTACGCCTGGCCGGGCAACATCCGCCAGCTCGCCAACGAGGTCCGCCGCATGGTGGCGCTCGCCGAGCCGGACTCCACCCTGACGCCGGCGCTCCTCTCGCCCGCCATTCTGGCCTCGCGCCGCACGATCCCCGCGGCGCCGGGCGACGAGCCAAACTTGAAGCTGCCGCTCGATCTGCCGCTGCCGGCCGCCGTCGAGATGCTCGAACAGACGCTCGTGCGGCGCGCGCTCGAACGATCGCATGGCCGCGTGGAGGAGGCCTCGCGCCTCCTCGGCATCTCCCGGAAGGGGCTCTTCCTCAAGCGCCGCCGCTGGGGGCTCGCCCGGGCCTCCTGACCCCTGGGAAATCCCCTGTCCCTTCTTCCTTCATCCTTCTTCCTTGTCAGGCCTCAACCCTCGCCCAGCACGCGGCTGGCCTGCCGGTTGTGCCGGATCACGTGCGCCGTCGCCCACTCGCCGACCTGGTACAGGTCGATCGTGCCGCCGACGACGGGATGGCTGATCCCGAAACGCTCGCCGCGCTCTGGTGTGACCGCGTCGAGCGCCCGCGCCATCGTCAACCCCGACGCCTCGAGCGCGGCGATGGCCTCCATGCGCCTGACGAGTGGCGGCGGCTCGACCGCGGGAGCGGCCGTCAGGCGCCTTGGGATCGCGTCGGCTATCGCCGGCCATTCACGCGGATGGAAATCCCCCGGCAGGTGGTGCGCGCCGTGCACATCTCCGGAAATCAGGCCCGCAAACGTGGTGCTGACCCTGGCCACGTGCCAACCGATCTGGGCCGCCGACCATCCCCCCTCGACGGGCCTGCGCTCTGCCGCGTCGTCGGCGACACGCCGGAGTCTGGCCACGAGGCGCTCGTTGGCTTCCGCGAATGATTCCCTGAGGTGGCGGACGCGGGCATAGTGACGGGCCAGGTGTGAATCCACGTCAAGTGTCCTGCGTCCGTGATTGTGGCATGAGTCCCGGACCGCAGGACACCTGGCCTCCCGCGGCCGGCGCCGGCCTCCAGTCCGTCAGCGGCAGGTCACCGCGTGCCGCCGAAGAAATGCGGGAGCGGCATGTCCCGCATCGTGTGCAGCCCCGGCGCCACGTCGAGGATCTTCGGAATCGAATTGACCACGATGGACGCCGTCGCGATGTCGCCGTGCACGCCCCCGGCGATCCGCACGTTCAAGGCCGGCGAACCGGTGATGTGGACGGCATCGTACGACTCGGGCGCGCCCAGGTACGCCTCCATGTGCAGCGTGATGACCGCCCGATCGCCGCGGTAGCCGACGCCGTCCTGGACCAGACCGCACACGTACCCGGGATCGACGGCGAGAAACTCGCTCGCGACGGTTGCGGCGGCGATCTTCGGCTGGATCTCGTCGGTGATGCGGTCGAGCTTCCAGCCCAGCGCATCGGCGATCATCGACACCGATTCGGTCAGCCCGACGTGCCGCACGCTCGCCGCGTCCACCTTGCTCTGGAACTGCTCGCGCGTGAGGCCGGCGCCGATCTTCTGCTGGAACGGCAGCCGGCGGATGCGCGCGTCCTGTATGCGCTCGACCCTCACTTCATCCACGCGCTGGCACACTCCAGTCAGCGCGATCGGGAGCGCGTCCATCACGAACCCCGGGTTGACGCCGGTGCCGAGCACGGCCACTCTCGACTTCTTCGCCAGCTGGTGAATCGCGCGCGCGTACCGCATGTTGGCACTCGTCGGATACGCCAGCTCTTCGGTCGTGGACACGACGGCCACTCTGAGCCTCAGGATCGTCTCCAGCTGGTCCATCACCTTCTTCATCGACGAGCTCGTGCAGAGCACGACCACGTCCGGCCTGGCCGATCTGATGGCTTTCCCGGCGTCGCCCGAGACCTTGATTCGAAGCTTCCGCGCCAGGCCGGCGACCTCGCCGAGATCGCGGCCGATCTTGGCCGGATCGATGTCCACGGCGCCGGCAATCTTGAACCCCTTGCGCTCCGCGACCTGCCGTACGATGCCGCAGCCGATCGGGCCGAGGCCGAAGTGAAGAACCTTGATGGGTCCGGATCCTGCTGCCATGAGAACGCTCCTGTCGTATGACCGCGATCCGTGAATTATAGGCTGCGGCCGTTCCTCCAGGAAGAAAGGAGAGCGCACATCAACACCCAATCTCCAACTCCCAACTCCCAAGCCATCCGGGATCCTTGGGAGTTGGGAATTGGAACTTGGAAATTGACTGGTTGGTGTAGGATTGGCGCGTGTTCGGACGACTCGTGGTGATGGTGATCCTCCTGGCCCTATCCGGGGCCGGAGCGCCCGAACAACCTCCTGCGACCGGCGTCCCGGGCGGCACCGGGATGCTCGCTGCCCCTCGCTCGCCGCGCAACGCGAACTACAGGATGACCGCGCGGCTCGATCCGCGCAGCCGAACCCTCAGGGGCGAGGGGCTTCTCACCTGGAGGAACATCTCCGCTCGCCCGGCGGACACGCTGCAGTTCCATCTCTATTGGAATGCCTGGCGCAACACCCGCTCGTCGTGGATGCGCGAGCGTCAGCGCGCCGGCGATACGACGCTCTCGAGGCGTCCCGAGCCCGACTGGGCATGGATCGACCTCACGAGCATCAGTCGGATTGGTACCGAGGGCGCGCCAATCGATCTCACGTCACACCTGCGCTTCATCGCTCCGGACGATGGGAATGCGGACGATCGGACGGTCGCGGAGGTGCAGCTCGACGCGCCGGTCGCGCCCGGCGAGACGGTCAACGTGCAGATCGCCTGGTCATCGTACGTACCGCGGACGTTCGCCAGGACCGGGACGATCGGCAGCTTCTATTTCCTCGCGCACTGGTTTCCGAAAATCGGCGTGCTCGAAGACGACGGCTGGAACACCCATCAGTTCCATTCGACAACGGAGTTCTTCGCGGACTTCGGCATCTACGACGTGCGGCTGACCGTGCCGGCCGGCTGGGTGGTCGGCGCCACCGGACTCGAGCGCGGGCGCCGCGACGAAGCCGACGGCACGACGACGCACCACTACTACGCCGAGGACGTCCACGACTTCGCCTGGACCACGAGCCCGGACTATCTCGAACGCACGGCGACGTTCGAGCACCCCAATCTGCCGCACGTCGCGATGCGGCTGCTGCTTCAACCGGAGCACGCGGGCCAGGCGGACAGGCACTTCGAGGCGACGAGAGCGGCGCTGAAGCACTACGGCGAATGGTACGGCCCTTATCCCTACGGCAACGTCACCATCGTCGATCCCGCGTGGCAGAGCGGAGCCGGCGGCATGGAGTACCCGACGCTGTTCACGGCCGGGACACGCTGGCTGGCCCCGCGGCGGGTCGCACAGCCCGAGAGCGTGACGGTCCATGAGGCCGGCCATCAGTTCTGGTACGGCATCGTCGCGAACAACGAGTTCGAGCACGCCTGGATGGACGAGGGGTTGAACACGTTCTCGACGGCGCGGACGCTCGAGCAGTTCTTTCAACCGTATTACTACTCGAAGCGGTACTTCGGCGGGTTCGTCCCATGGGTGTTCTACGACCTGCCGATCAGCAGGGCTACGGACGGCAACCGGCTGCCCGGCTACCGCCCGGCCGCGCGAGCCGATGCGCAGAGCACGCCGACGTGGCAGTACTGGCCGGGGACCGCGGGCGCGATCAGCTACAACAAGACGGCGCTCTGGCTTCACACGCTCGAGCGGATGCTCGGCTGGGAGGTCCTGCAGCGGATCCTGTCGACCTACTACGCCCGCTGGTCCTTCAGGCATCCGCGGCCCCAGGATTTCTTCGCCGTCGTCAACGAGGTGAGCGGCAGGGATCTCACGTGGTTCTTCGACCAGGTGCACCGCGGCTCGAACGCGTTCGATTACGGGGTCCAGACGTTCCGCAGCGAACGTGCCGGCGATCGCGGTCATTTCGGCGACGGCGAGCGGCGGGCGTTCTCGAGCGAGCCGCGACCAGGCCAGGACTACACAACGACCGTCGTGGTCCGCCGCCACGGCGAAGGGATTTTTCCCGTCCCGGTCCGCGTCGTCTTCGAGGACGGCGAAGAGGTGCGGTGGGAGTGGGATGGGCGGAGCCGGTGGAAGCTGTTCGAGGTGGATCGGCCGTCGCGAGCCCGGTCGGTGGAGGTCGACCCGGACCGGATGCTGCTGCTCGACGTCGACTACACGAACAACTCGATGTCGCTCCGGCCCCGGGCGGCCGAGGCGGCCCGCAAATGGTCGCTGGCATGGCTGATCTGGCTCCAGGATCAGCTGCTGACCTACGGATTCTTCATCTGATGCGCGCCGCCGCCGCCCTTCGCGAGGGCCTCCGCCGTGTAAACCGCGCGCCGGTCGTGTTCGCCGGAATGTTCGCCGCCACGCTGCTCGTGGCGCTGCCGCTGTCCTTCGTCGTGCGGGGGACGATCGCCGCCGATCTCGGGGACAGCCTCGCGGCAGAAACGGCCGCGTCGGGCACGAACTACGACTGGTGGCAGGAGTTCTCGGCGCGCGCCTCGGGGCTGGGAACGACGTTCGTGCCGTCCATCATCGGCTTCGGAGCCGTGCTCGACAACCTCGGCAACCTGCTCGACAACGCGCCGATGGGCGCGCCGGTGGCGGGCGCGATCGCCGTGTGGATGGTCGTGTGGTCGTTTCTCAGCGGGGGTGTGCTCGATCGCTACGCGCGCGGCCGGCCGACGCGCGCGGCCGGCTTCTTCGGCGCGTGCGGCGCTCACTTCTGGAGGTTCCTGCGTCTGGGAGTCGTCGCCTTCGCGACCTACTACGTCCTGTTCGGATGGGTGCACGGCTGGCTGTTCGATGAGCTGTACGAGAGGCTGACGCGCAACCTGACCGTCGAGCGCACGGCGTTTGCGATCCGGCTCGGCTGCTACCTGCTCTTCGGGGCGCTGCTCGTCGCCGTCAACCTCGTGCTCGATTACGCGCGCGCGAGAATCGTCGTCGAGGATCGGCGCAGCGCGCTCGGCGCGCTCGTGGCCGCAGGACGCTTCGTGCGCCGCCACCCTGGCGCGCTGCGGCTCTATCTCCTGAACGGCGGCCTCTTCCTCGTTCTGATCGCGGCCTACGCGCTCGCCGCGCCCGGGGCGGCAGGTCCCGGGTGGTCGATGCTGCTGGCGCTGGCCGCGGGCGAGCTCTACATTCTCGCGCGCCACTACCTGAAACTGCTCGCCTATGCCTCACAGGTCGTGTTCTTCCAGGGAGCGCTGGCGCACGCGGACTATACCGCTGCCCCCGCACTCGTCTGGCCGGACTCCCCCGCGGCGGAGAGCATCGGGAACAGTTCTGAGTTGTGAGTTGTGAGTACTGACACCACCGCAGGAGCAATTGCTGATTGGCTGCAGCAGGCGGTTACCGCCGCCGGCGCGCGTGGCCTGGTGTTCGGACTGAGCGGCGGCATCGACTCGGCGGTGGTGGCGCGCCTGTGCCAGATGGCGGCGCCGGGCCAGGTCCTCGGCGTGCTCATGCCGTGCCACAGCGATCCGCAGGACGAAGCGGACGCGCGGCTGGTCGCCGAGCACTTCGGATTCCCGGTCGTTCGCGTCGACCTCGAGCCGGCACACGATCGAATCATGAGCGAGGCACGCGCGGCGCTCGCGGGGCTCCCCGCGGACATGATGCCCGCGGCCTCCGAGGCGGCCCCCGACATCAAGGCCCGTGTGCCGGTGGCCAACGTCAAGCCGCGCCTGAGAATGACGACGCTCTACTACATCGCCAATTCCCTCAACTACCTCGTGGCTGGCACCGGCAACCGCAGCGAGCTGACGATCGGCTACTTCACCAAGTACGGGGACGGCGGCGTGGACGTCCTCCCCCTGGGAAGCCAGTTCAAGAGCGACGTGCGCCGACTGGCCGCCGAGCTGGGCGTGCCTCAGCGAATCATCGACAAGACGCCGAGCGCCGGCCTCTGGATCGGACAGACCGACGAGGCCGAAATGGGCTTCACCTACCAGGAGCTCGAACAGTACCTCAGGGGCGGGCCGGACGCGGTCGCCCCCGCGCTGGCCCTGCGTCTCGAGCGCATGATTCGAGCCAGCGAGCACAAGCGGGCTGTGCCGCCGGTGTTCGGAGGGTGAGTCCGCTGCAGTGATGCCTCCGGCGGGTTCCGTCCCCTGCGGAGGAGACGGAGGGCACCTCCGTGCCCCTCCCATCATCCAGCGCCGACACCCATATCGAGATCGGCCGGGGCGGGCTCCTGAGGACGGGCGGGCTCGTCCTCACCAGCCAGCCGTCGTCGCGCCGATCGCACGCTCTCCTGCAGCGCCGGATTCCCCGATCGCTCGAACCTGTCGAGCTCCCCGCTCAATCCGTGCAGGCGCAGCGTGCCGACCGCGTAGACGGCGCACGAGCGCAGCCACGTATCCTCGCTGCCGAGCAGCGTGGCCACGGCCTCCTCTGTCGTGCCGACCGGCGCGCCGACGACACGATCGGCCAGCTCGATGCGCTCCTGGATCGTCACCTGCGCGTCGAGGAGCGGAACGAGGATCTGGCGAAGCTCCGGCTTGAGCACGTTGTCGAGGAACTCGAGCGCGTTGGCGCGGATGATCGGGTTGGCCGCCCGCAGGCCGACGTACGCATCGTGGAGGCCGCCCTGCGCGTAGAGCAGCGCCATCAGCCGGAAGATCCGCTCGATCTCCTGCTCCATCGAGTGGTGCATCGCCTGCAGTACGGGGTCATCCTCCTTCAGCGTCGCCTCGAGCGGACCCAGCACCTGGTACGATCGGTAGTGGCCGGCGATCTCGGCGGCCAGCAGCAGCTCGACGGCGCTCGGATCGAGCACGACGTCGGGATGCACGAGCCGGAGCTTGTTGAGCGATGCGATCACCCGGTGCCGCAGCACGGCATCCGCGTGGAGCAGGCTGTCGACCAGCACCTGCTGTGCCGCGGGCGTGCCAATCCGGACGAGAACCGACGGCAGCTCCCGGCGTACCTCGAGATCCACCCGTTCGTCGGTGAGACGGAGCGCGATCTCCGGCACGACCGCCGGCCCGCACCTCGCCAGCGCATCGGCCGCCTCGTCGGCCACGTCGCTCCGTCCCAGCGCCTCGATGAGCGGCGCGACGAGTTCTTCCCGCGCGACGGTCCGGGCCGACCGGATTGCCTGCCGGACCACGTCGTTGCTCTCGTCGCGCAGCAGCTCCGCGAGCAGATCCAGGAAGGCGTCCGGCACGATTGCCAGCAACCGGGCGGCTTCCGCGCGGTCGCGCGCCCCGGCCGGGCCGCCCGCATGCGCCATGGTCTCGAGCAGCGCGCGGGCCGCCTCGAGATTCTGCGCGGGCCCCGGGGATGCCAGAAACGCCGCCATGCCCGCCCGGATCGAGAAATCCTCGAAGTCTCCCAGCTCCTGGATACGCGAGAGCGGATCGATGCCCATCTCACGCGACAGATACAGAAGCGCCTCGGTGCGCACGCCGAGGTCCGCGTCCTGGAGCAGCCGCACCGCCTCGTCGGCGATGCTGCGGTCGCCCGCCGCGCTCAGCAGCGCGAGGGCGCGTCGCCGGATGTCGGGCTCCGGATGATGCAGCAGCGTGCGCAGCGCCGAACTCCAGCTCTTCGTCTTCTGGACCTCGAGCAGGTCGAGCGCGTAGCGCACCTCCCCGGGATCGGCGGCGCCGAGCTTGGCCGTCAGCGCTTCGGCCGCCGAGCGCTCGACCATCGACGCGGACGTCCGCTCGGTATCCAGCCGGTGTCTGTGGATGCTGTCGTGGATCGTCTTCACGTATTCGACCCGCAGCCTCCAGGCGACGGCCGCCCAGATCGAAACCAGAGCGACGTTCACCGCCGCCGTGCCGGGCAGACCGAACCCCAGGCCGGGCAGCATGAAGAACCCCCTGGTGGCCAGCCCGAGCATCAACCCGCCGAACGCGTCGGCGAGCCGGTTGACGACGATGTCGATCGCGTTCTTGACGTGAACCCGCTGGCCGGGCTGGATCGGAAGATAGAGCAGCTCGTAGGTCGCCTTGTCGACCGAGAACCGGAATCCCTGATCGAACCCGTTGGTGAGCAGGACGCTCCAGAAGCCGGGCGCGAGGAGGATCATGAAGCTGCCGACGCCGAGCGAGATCGGCAGTACCATGATGGTCAGGGCCAGCCCGAACCGGCGCAGCGCGGGCCCGGTCGCCAGCAGCTGCAGCAGGAAGCTGATCGACCCCAGCACGAAGTTGAAGGTGCCGAAGAACTCCGTCAGCTCGTCCGCGTTGCCGCCGAACCGCTGGTCGGCGACCAGGCTCAGTTGAAACGCGGTCCACTGGGTCACCACTGCCACGAGAAACACGAGCGCCGCCATCAGCCGGAGATAGGGGCTCCGGGCAATCTGCTGGAAGGAATCCCTCAGAGGGGTGCCGGAACGGCGGCCCAGGCGCGCCAGCCCGGTGCGGGGAACATGGACGTTGGCCACGGTCACCAGCAGGGCGGCCGCGAAGATCAGCGCAGCGAGCACGAGCATCATGTTCACGGCGCCGCCGACCGGGCCGACGAGGAAGCGGGCGAGCATGCCGCCGGCAATCGCGCCCAGCGAGGCGCCGGATCCGATGAGCCCGAAGAGCCGCTTCGCCTGGCGGGTGTCGAAGATCGAGTTGGCGAAGCTCCACGCCTGGACCGGTGCGATGATGCCGAAGCAGTTCACCCAGACGTAGAAGATGCCCGGGAGCAGATCGAAGGGCCGGAAGCGGAAGGCGTACCAGAAGAACAGGACGTTCAGGCCGAAGAAGAGCAACGTGCCCACCGTGACCGTGCGGGAGCCGATCCGGGCCGCGATCCGGGTGTAGAGCGGCACGAACAGGGAAAGGGCCAGCGGGACCGCCGCATAGACGTACACGAGGGCGTAGGCCCCGTATTCGTTCAGGAACAGCCCGTTTCTGATTGGCTTGGCCAGCAGGAAGGCGGCCACGACCACCGCCACGTACAGAAATGTGAGAAGGACGGGCAGGCCCTCGCCTGGCCTGACGTCGAGAAACCGCCGCACCCGAAGGAGCATGGCCAGCGCAGTTTACTTCAGATTCCGCATGGCTTAGAGTGAGCCGTCACCCACAGCGACCGAGGTTCCGATGTCCCTGCTCCAGCGCCTGCTGTCTCCGATCGTCGAGGTCAGGAAGGAAGAGGCCACCACGGCGTTCATGATGTTCGCCTACTCCTTCCTCGCGATGATGTCGTACAACGCCATCAAGCCGCTCACGCGGTCGAAGTTCATCACCGACCTCGGCGCCGACAACCTGCCTTACGTGCTGCTGGCGGCGGGCTTCCTGATCGGCGGGATCATGACGGGATACGCCTGGCTGATAGCGCGGCTGCCGCGCCGTTACGGGCTGCCGGTCACCCAGCTGGGCATGGCCGGCGTGCTGTTCCTGTTCTGGTTCCTGTTCCAGTCGGAGGGCGCGTGGGTCTCCGTCGCGTTCTACCTCGCCGGGCTGATCCTCGGCATCCTGCTCATCAGCCAGTTCTGGACGCTGGCCAACATCGTGTACGACCCGCG
>DATIEW010000049.1:0-11798 GCA_035455585.1 Vicinamibacterales bacterium
GGACCGATTCCCGTGATGCAAGCGGTCGTGATTGCCGCGCAAATGGCCGAGGCGCTCGACTTCGCCCATCAGCGCGGCATCCTCCACCGCGACCTGAAGCCGTCCAATATCAAGATCACCCCTGACGGCGTGGTCAAGGTGCTCGACTTCGGACTGGCCAAGGCCGTCGAACGATCAATAGCCGAGCGTGACTCCGGCGGTGGCGGCCCGACAATGACGTCACCGGCGATGACGCTGCAGGGCGTAATTCTGGGCACCGCGGCGTACATGAGCCCGGAGCAAGCGCGCGGCCAGCTCGTCGACAAACGCGCCGACATCTGGGCGTTCGGCTGCGTGCTCTACGAGATGCTGACGGGCCGAGCAGCGTTTGCCGCCGACACGGTGTCCGACACGATTGCCCGCATCCTCGAGCGGGAGGTGGACTGGGCTCGGCTGCCGGCCGCGATGCCGGGACACGTCCGGCGCATCCTGCAGCGGTGCCTCGTCAAGGACCTGCGGCATCGCCAGCGGGATATCGGCGACGTGCGGCTCGATCTCGCTGAGGAGGAGCTCGCGCGGGAGACTCCGGCGCCGTCAGGCCGGCGCGCCTCCTGGCGACGGGTGGCGGTCTTGATCAGCGCGTGTGCGGCGGTGGCGGCAGTCTCTGCCGCGGTCGCTCTGCGGCTGAGCGAGCCAGCGGCCTCTCGCGCTCCAGTGACCTTCTCCCTCATGCCGCCCGATGGGGAAGCCTTCGATGGGCGGCCCGTGCCCTCACCCGATGGGCAGAGGATCGCCCTCGTGACGAGGAACGCCGACGGACGGCGGGTCGCTGGGCTTCACCGCCGAGGGTCGCCTGAAGCGAATCGACTCGACAGGCGGTCCGGCGGTCACGATTTGCACGTGCCAAGCGAATATGGGCGCAGCCTGGAGCCGCGACAATGTGATCATCACCACCGACGTGCGGTTGTCGCCGGACGGCTCGCGCGCGGCGCTGGTGGTGCCCGATTCGCTGAGCGGCAATCGCGATATCTGGCTGCTCCATTTGGCGACGGGCAACATGACGCGGCTCACCTCGCACCCCGCCAACGATTGGTGGCCGACGTGGCATCCCGACAATCGCCGGTTGGCATTTGCCAGCGATCGTGATGGGAGATCGACGGTGTATCTCACCACCTTCGATGGGGCCCACGAACAGCGCCTGGTGCAGATTCCGAACCGTGGCGCGTTTCCCAAAGACTGGTCATCCGATGGCGCCCTGCTGTCGCTGAACATCGACACCCCGGACGGCGTGCCGTCGATCTGGGCGGTGGCCGCCAGCGGCGAAGGCAAGCCTTTCCCGCTCAACCACAGCGCGGCGCGCGAGAACAACCCGGTGTGGTCGCCCGATGGCGGGTGGATCGCCTACGAATCGGCCGAGTCGGGAACCACGGAGATCTATGTCAAACGGGTGGCGCGGGGTGAGAGAATCCGGATCTCCACGGCCGGCGGCAGCCAACCGCGCTGGCCGCGCGGTTCGCGCGAGATCCTCTATCGGGCCCCGAACGGCGACGTCATGGCGGTCAATCTCGACGGTGGCGCGCCAGACGCCCCGGGCCGCGCGGTCCGGCTGTTTGCCGGCTGTGCCGAGACCGGGTTCAGCCCGTTCGGTGGGCCAATCCCCTATGACGTCACTGCCGATGGTCGCCGCTTCCTGCTGCCCTGTTCCAGGGAAGCGGCGCGTCCCGAGATCGTGACCGTGGTCATTGACTGGGCCAGTACGATCAGCAAGTGACAACGCGCGACCGCCAGTTGGAACGACGGTTGCTCCTGAGCTTGCCGCCGACCTTGACGTCCAACTATCATCGCAGCTCGTGACATCCGCGAGAAACAGAAAGAGAGAGGAGGCGCTCGTGAAACGCGCAATGTTCGTCACAGTGTTCGGTTGTGCGTTCCTGGCAGTCGTGCATCCGGGGGAGGCGCAGATCCCTGCCCGCGGGCTGAGCGTCCTCGTCTGCCTCGCCGGCGTCCAGGGAAACGGCGAATATCGAGTCGGACCTTCCGGGAAGCTCGTGCTGACGGTCACTGACGATACCGGGAGCAGCGCGACGGTTCACGTCCTGCATGGCGGGGATGACAGCACGCACGACATCCTCTACGCCGACAATGGAAGCGGGGAACTCGACTGCGGAGACGCCATCCTGACCGTCGACTAGATGATTCCGCCGCCCGCGGAATCTTCCGACCCGAGACCGGGAAGTTGCCTGAGGTCTCGACGTCAACGGACTGGGCGAGGCCACCGTTCGATCAGAAGTCGGTTCGCCCATGACGCCGTCGGCCACAGGGCCGCCGGCCGTCTCGTCGGGCTGTCGTGGCACAATTGACTCCGGCGGACCGTGGTGGCGGGATTCGCGTCCGGGAGACGTCAACGCGCGCGACGCTTCATCACACGCGCTGATTCAACGTGGGTGAACGCGACTCATCGTAGGCGGCTCCACGCCGCGGCGCTGCTGGCCGCTGTCCTGGCGGCGGCGTGCAGCTCGAACGTCACGGCGCGCGATCCGGCGACACTCGGCCAGCTGGTCGAGGAGAGCTGCGGCAGCCTCCCCGTTGATGGCGCGCGCTGCGCGAGGCTGGCCGTTCGCGAGAACCGCGCGGACCCGCGGAGCCGCACGATCGGGCTGCGAATCGTGACGCTCGCCGCGACCGGACCGACTCCGGCTTCCGATCCCATCTTCTTGCTGGCCGGCGGCCCGGGGCAGGCCGCCAGCGAACTGCTTGGATACCGGTCCATCGCCGATCCGGCGCTGCGCCGGAGACGCGATCTGGTGTTCGCCGACCAGCGCGGCACCGGCGGATCCAATGCGCTGACCTGCCGGTTCTACGGCCCCGACACGGCGCAGAGCTATCTCGACGCGTTCCTGCCGCTGGAAAAGGTGCGCGCCTGCCGTGCGGAGCTGGAGCGGCGAGCCGATCTCTCCCAGTACACGACCGCTGCATCGGTGGAGGATCTGGAGGAGATCCGTGCGGCGCTCGGCTACGAACGCATCAACCTCGTTGGTGGATCGTACGGGACGCGGCTCGCCATGGAGTACGCTCGGCGGCACGAGGAGCGCGTGCGTGCGATCGTTCTCGACGGACCGGTCCCGCCCTCCGCGCGAATGCCCGAGAACTTCGGCAGCCTCGCCGAGCGGAGCCTGGACCTGCTGCTCGACGAATGTGTCGCGGATGCAGAGTGCGCGAGGCGGTTCGGCGACGTCCGGGCGCACGCGCGCGGAGTCTTCGAGCGTCTCCGCCGGGCACCGGTCACAGCCACCGTGATGGCCCCCGGGGCGCTTCGTCCGGCCACGGTCACGCTCACGCGCGACCACGTGGCCGAGGCGGTCCGTTACATGACGTACAGCGCGCGTGAAGCGTCGCGCGTCCCGCTGGCGCTTCACGAGGCGGCCCGGGGAGACTACGGGTCGCTCGCGCAGTTCCTGCTCCGGTGGCGATCGGGCGGCACGTTCGATGGCCTCTACCTCTCGATTACGTGCGCTGAAGATGTCCCATTCGTCTCGCCGGATGCGGCGGAGCGCGACGAATCGACCTACCTGGGCGGCTATCGCGTGCGTCAGCAGCGCGCCGCGTGCGCCGAATGGCCTCGGGGCGCCGTCCCCGACTGGCATGGCCAGCCCGTTCATTCCGATCTGCCGGTACTGATCATCTCCGGCGAGCTGGACCCCGTCACGCCGCCGTCGCACGGCGAGGAGGTGGCGCGGACGCTGCCGAACAGCCTGCACATCCGGGTGCCCTTCGCCGGACACTCGCCTCACGGTCTGGACGGCCTGGCATGTCTCGACGGTCTGACGCGCGAGTTCATCGAGCGTGGATCCGTCAACGGGCTCGATGCTTCTTGCGTGGCAACCGAGGTCAGACGCGCAGGGTTTGATACACAGTAATACTGAATGCTGTGAGGGGCCTGTGAGTGAATCGTGCCGTAGCTTCAGCGAAGGCGGAAGCGTGTAAGGGGGTCCGGGGGACGGAGCCCCCCTGAGCTGAATGATGAGTGCTGAACTCAGAACTCAGAACTCACAACTCGAGACTGCAAGAAGCCGCGCCCGGTCGTCGCGCGAGCGCTACAGGGGGTTCGTCGAGGCCTACAGGCAGCACCGCCTCGACGAGGAAGCCGGCGGGCAACCGGCGCTGCCGCCGGCTCCCGGCCTCGTCCGCGGCAAGCGCCGGGAGTACCTGCGCGACTATCTGCGCTGGCTGTGGCCGCACCGCGTCGGCATTGGAACGGTCTTCCTGCTCGCGCTCCTCACCGCCGGGCTCGAGATGATCGAGCCGCTCTTCATGCGGTACATCATCGACCGGGTGCTCCTCGAGACCACGCTGGACACTGCGTCGCGCCTGTCCCGCCTGCACCTGGTGGGCGGCGCGTTCGTGGGCGTCATCGTGGTGTCGAACCTCATCCGGGTGCTCAAGGACTACCGCCAGCGGCTCCTGAACGCGCGCGTGATGCTGTCGCTCCGGCAGGCGCTGTTCGATCGCATGCTGCACCTGCCGCTGCCGAAGCTGTGGGACATGAAGACGGGCGGCATCCTCTCCCGCCTCACCGGCGACGTCGAGACGACCAGCGGGCTCCTCCAGATGGCGGTCGTGTCGCCTGCCGTCTCGATGGTCCGCCTGATCATCGCCGTCACGGTGCTGCTGGTGCTGAACTGGCGGCTGGCGTTGACGGCCCTCGCGATCATCCCCGGCGTGATGGTCCTGAGCTTCTCGTTCTCGCGCCGTATCCGGCCGATCTACCGCTCGGTCCGCAAGGACGTGGAGCACATCGACGGCCGCGTGGGCGAGACCTTCTCGGGGATCCGCGTCGTGCGCGCGTTCGGGCGCGAAATGCGGGAGCTGCTCGGCTACATGCTCGGGCGCCACACGGTGCTGCGCAAGGAGCTGTTCGCCCATCGCCGCGAGCTGGTCGTCTGGACGTCCTGGGGCCTGCTGACGGCCGCCGTCAACGTGGTGATCATCTGGTACGGCGGCTACCTGAACATCTCCGGCCGCGCGTCGATCGGCGACATCATGGCTTTCCAGTGGTACACGTTCCTGCTGATGAACCCCGTGTGGAACATCGTCAACTCGTTCTCCGAACTGCAGCGCTCGCTCGCCGCGATGGAGCGGGTGTTCGAAGTGCTGGGCATGGAAGACGACAAGCCCGACAGGCCGGACGCCCGCGACGCCCCGCGCGTCGTGCACGAGATTCAGTTCGAGAACGTCGAGTTCGAGTATCGCGAGGGGAAGCCCGTCGTCCGCGACTTCAACGTCACCGTTCCGGGCGGGACCGTGGTGGCTCTCGTGGGCCGCAGCGGCGCCGGCAAGACGACGGTGACCGACCTCGTGGCGCGATTCCACGATCCGTCGCGCGGGCGCATCCTGCTGAACGGCTCCGACATCCGGGACTTCCACCTCCGGACGTACCGCGACCTGCTGGCGATCGTCCAGCAGGACGTCTTCCTGTTCGATGGATCCGTACGCGACAACATCGCGTACGGACGTCAGGACGCGAGCGACAGCGAGATCGAGGACGCCGCGCGGCGCGCCAACGCCCACGAGTTCATTGCGAAGCTCCCGGAACAGTACGGGACCTTCATATGCGAGCGCGGCGTGAAGCTGTCCGGCGGCCAGTGCCAGCGGCTGGCAATCGCACGCGCGATCCTGGCGTCGCCACAAATCCTCATCCTCGACGAGGCTACCAGCAACCTCGACACAGAGAGCGAGCAGCTCATTCAGGCAGCCATGGCGACCCTGCTCGCCGGACGAACGACCTTCGTGATTGCCCACCGATTGTCGACCGTCCGCCGCGCCGACCTCATCCTGCTGATGGAGGACGGACGCATCGTCGAGCGCGGGACGCACGACGAGCTGATGAGCGCCCGCAGCCTCTATCACGGCATGGTGCTCCGTCAGATGGCCTCGGCGATCGACGGGACCGAGCCGACGCTGATCGTCGACGACGTGCTCGAGAGGTCTTCCGCCGGAGCGTGAACGACTCCGACACGATACGGCGTCATTACGTCAATACAACACTCAGCCAGGCAACAGGAGGATAGGAGGCCAGGAGGCACCGGGATGTTGATCGGCGCTGGTGTGTCGGCGATTCCAAGGGAGCACCTCGCTGGTCCCCTCCTGGTCTCCTGATCTCCTTATCTCCTGTTGACCTCCTCCTGAACTCTGACTGCTTCCCCTCCTGATCTCCCCCCCGATCTATCATCTTCCCAGCATGCCCATCGTCGTCCAGAAGTACGGCGGCACTAGCGTCGCCGACGTAACCCGCATTCGCCAGGTCGCGGAGCGCATCATGCGGACCAAGGCCGGCGGCTACGACGTCGCGGTCGTCGTGTCCGCCATGGGAGACACGACTGACGAGCTGCTGGCGCTGGCCCGGCAGGTATCCGCGAACCCCGATCGACGGGAGCTCGACATGCTCCTCTCGGCCGGCGAGCGGATCTCGATGGCCCTGCTCTCGATGGCCATACGGGAGCTGGGCGGCGACGCGATCAGCTTCACAGGCAGCCAGTCCGGCATCATCACCAACGACCGCCACGTCGATGCCCGCATCGTCGAAGTGCGTCCCTTCCGGGTGCAGGACGAGCTGTCGCGCGGGCGCGTCGTCGTGATCGCCGGCTACCAGGGCGTCTCGTACCGCCGGGAGGTGACGACGCTGGGGCGAGGCGGGAGCGACACGACTGCGGTGGCGATGGCGGCGGCACTGGGGGCCGAGTGGTGCGAGATCTGCTCGGACGTCGACGGCGTGTATACGGCTGATCCGCGTGTCGTCCCGGAGGCCAGGCGGGTCGGAGCGCTGACATACGAGGAAACCCAGGAGCTGGCGGAGGCGGGCGCGAAGGTCCTCAACGCGCAGGCGGTGGAGTTCGCGAAGGAGAAGGGCATCGCGATCTACGCGCGCGCGACCGCATCCCCACTCCCCGGCAGCGACCCGGCGTCGGACGGAACGGTTGTGCGGCGTTTTGCCCCCCGCGTGCCAGGTACAGTGGTGGGCGTAGCCAGCGAGCGTGACAGTCTCGTAGTACAGGCAAGCGGCGATCCGACCCGTCTGGCGGCAGTACTGGACGAGTGCGGCGTCAGCGGCAAACAGCTGCACGTCGCGGCCTTCGGCGGAGTCGCCGACGGCACGACGCTCGTCATCTCGCGCGAGAACCTGCACAACGAGGATCGGCTGCGACGCGAGCTGAGTGCCGTGTTTGGAGCCCTCGCGCAGTTCATCGACGGTCTGGGCGCGGTGAGCGTCGTCGGCGCCGGCATCAACGCGACCTACCAGAACGTACGGCGGGGCGCGGCGTGCCTCCAGAGCAACGGCATCACGTCGCACGGCCTGGCGACGTCGTCCTTCCGGACCACGTGGCTCGTCCCGCGCGCCGAACTGGACGACGCGGTCCGGCTCCTGCACGCGGCGTTCATCGAGCGGCCAGGCTGAGGGACCCCCTCAGAACCTGACCCGATCGGGTCAAGCGCCCCGTTCACCGAAGCCGTCCTCGATCGGCTCGGAAGCACAAGACGCAACCCTCCGCACTGCCCCGATCGCAAAGCGCAGTCGCAGGATCCGCTTCTTGGCTTCTCGCCAGGAAGTACGGCAACCTCAATACGACCATCTGCGGCCCCGCAAGGCCCTCGACGTTCGACGTGAGCAGTCGGAACTCTCGCTGGATCGCCTGGGCGACACTCGATTCGTCCGAGCATGGACGCGCTCGAGAAGCGCCCGGAGGACCGCTTTCAGTCCGCGCGCGATCTCGTTATTCTAGCCGCGAGACCGCGCCAATGCGCCTCATGGTCGAGCTCATTCTCCTCGTGGCAGGTGTCCTCGGCGCTGGACAGGCGCCCGACGGCACGGCGATCGTGCGCGGGCGCGTCGTGAACGCCGTCACCGGGAAGCCACTGCGCGGCGTCACAGTCCGTTTCACTCCGCCGTTCGAGTCCAATCGATACCGCCCGCCCAAGCGGATCGCAACGTCCGATGCCGGTGGATCGTTCGAGCTGACCGCGCTGATCGCCGGGGAATACTCGGTCTCCGCCTCTCCTGCCGGCGATTACCTCGAGGCGCGCTTCGGGCAGCGCGCGGCGGGCGGCGGCGGCCGCTCCCTCCACGTCGTCGACCAGGCGAGGCTCGACATCACGCTGGGCGCGTGGCCGGCGGCCAGGCTCAGCGGGCGTGTCATCGACGAGCAGGGCCGGCGCGTGGTCGACGCCCGTCTGATTCTGGTGACACGCCATGGCGGCACGGTGGATTCCGCGGCGACCGACGACCGAGGCGAGTACGAATTCGCCAGGCTGGCGCCAGGCGACTACGCGGTCGGCGTGCCGATCAACCTGACGAGCCGGACTATCAAGAGCGCGTCTCCGCCGCGAGCGCCCGGCGCCTACGAGCCTGCCTTCCAACCCTACCTGCTCGATCGCGCCGGACGAACGATCCTGACGACGTACGGCGCGCCGCTGCCTCCCCCCGCGCGCGACGGCCAGCCGAGCGTCTACATCACGTCGTTCTACGGCGCAGGCGGATTCGGCGACGCGAGATACATCGAGCTCGTTGCCGGACAGTCGCGCGGCGGCGTCGACGTTGTCCTCCGCGATCGCCCCGCGCGGCGCGTAAGCGGCGTGGCAACAACGCCGACTGGACCCGTGCCGGGCATCGTGCTCGTGCTCAGCACGGACGAACGGACGCCGTGGTACGTCTCCGACCAGATCACGGCGACCGCATCGGCGGACGGCTCGTTCGTCTTCGTCGGCGTGCCGGATGGCAGCTATCGACTCACGGCGTACAAGCGCAACCCGCCATTCACGGAAGTCAGCTTCGCCGGCGCCGCCCCGATGATCGCGCAAGACGACTACGTGATGGGGGACAAGGACGTGCTGCACGCGTCACTCCCGTTCACCGTCACCGGAGACCAGGACGGCGTCGACGTCTTTCTCCAACCCGGCACGCCGATCGGCGGACGGATTATCCTGCAGGATGGGACGACACCGGCCTTCGGGAACCAGCCGCCCCGATTCACGCTCCTCAGCACGCAGGACGGTCGGTTCAGCCGCACCGCGCCATACATCGAGATCGCGCCAGATGGAACGTTCTCCGGCCACGCCCGCCCAGGCAGCTACGTGCTCGATGCGAGCGGGCAGGTGCGGGGATGGTCGTTCACCGCCGCCCGCGCGAACGGAATGGCCGTCGAGGGCCGAACCATCGAGGTCGGAGACACACCTGTGGCGCTCGAGCTGACGTACAGCCGCGGCGTCACAGCGCTGCGGGGATACGTGTCAGACACACGCGGCAGCCTGACACGTGACGCATCCATCCTGGTGTTTCCGACCGACGAGACGACCTGGGATGCCGACGGCGCCGCCAACGTCATCAGGTACGAACTGCCGCGGAGAGTGGCGTTCGATATCCCCGGTCTGATGACCGGCGACTACTACGTTGTCGCAATCGATGAGACCGCGGGGCTCGTCTCGCGAGTACCTGCCGGACTCAGGTCGCTGGTTCCCCTCGCGACACCCGTCCGGATCGAGCCGGGCGAGCCCGTGACTGTGAACCTCGTGATGCGGGACAGGCCGGGGCGATGATCGTGGCGACTGCCGCACTTGCGATCGGCCTCGGGCAGGCCGCCGCCGTCGTGGAAGGGCGAGTCCTCGACGATCGCGGCGTTCCACTGGCGGGCGCTTCGGTCGTCCTCGCCGGCGGCGCACCGCCCGGCGTCCATCCGGCGATGACCACCGAGGACGGGAGCTTCACGGTCGCGGGATTGGCCCCGGCGACGTACACGCTCACCATCGCAAAGGCGGGCTACCCGACGATCGAATACGGCCAGCCGCGTCCCGGGTCACGCGGCACGCTTCTCGAGTTGAAGTCCGGTCAGGCGCTGACCCTGGAGCTGCGGCTGCCTCGCGGCGCGGCGATCAGCGGACAGATCGTGGACGAATACGGGAACGGCGCGGCTGGCCAGCGCGTTATCGTGCTGCGCTCCACTCCCACCGGCTGGAGCCAGCTTCGCAACCGCTACGTGACGCCCTCACCGCGCGGGGACTTCCGGTTGTACGGCCTTGCGGCCGGCACGTACCGCCTGGTCGCGCTCTCCCGGGATGCGCCGAACGAGTCGGCGTTATCAGCAGAGGGTGTGTCGGTGAGCGTATCGGCCGGAGACGAGCATGAAGGAGTCACGCTTCTCGCCCTCTCCGCGTCGAAGACGACTTCGGTGACCCTCAACCCGGTGGGCGGTACGCCGGAGCAGCTTCGCTATCCGCGCACCGAGCTGCGCAGGCCCGGGGCCGAGCGCGCGCAATTCCCGTACGGCACGCGGAATCCTGACGGCTCGATCACATTCTCCGGCGTGCCCGCCGGCAGCTACAAGGCCATCGTGCTCGCCGGCGGCCTGTGGGGCGCGGTGGACATCGTCGTGGACGGGGAGCATGCCAGCACGATCCCGATCCCGATGAATCGCGCCGGCAGGATGCGGGGCCGTGTCGTGTTCGCCGGGACCTCGCCACCCCCGCGGCGATTGTCGCTCCACCTGGTCGCGTCAGACCTGGACGGAATCGTGACCGGCGAATCCAATTCACTCGCGCAGGTCGGCGGCGACGGCACGTTCACGATCCCAACCATTCCCGGGCGGTTTCTCCTGCGGATCGTCGGGGGCAGCCCGGACGGAACATGGCGGCTCGCCTCCGCGGTCCACGCCGAGATCGATTTCGCCGACGCCCCGCTGACGATCGACCGGGTCGAGATCGCCGATGTCGTGGTGACGCTGACCGACGAGACGACGGTGGTCGAGGGCAGCGTGCAGCTCGCCAGCGGCGCCCCCGCGAACGGGCGTGTCGTGCTCCTCTATCCCGCCGATCCGCGGCAGCGCACCCGCAACTCGCGGCGGATCGACTCGGCGGTCACGACGCTGGATGGGAAGTATGAGATCAGAGGCCTGCCGGCAGGCCAGTACGCCATGGCGGTGCTCGACGAGCTCGATCGCGAAGCCCTCAAGGATCCGGCAGCGCTCGCGGCGTTGACGCCGCTTGCGACACTGACGCTCACGCCGGGCAAGACTACGACACAGAACGTGACCGTGAAATGGTGACCGTCGCGGTAAACCGCGGGAGGGCTCCGATGTTCCTGCGATCAGCGGCCGTCGGCCGTTCGTCCCGCGAACTCCGCCACGCCGCGCGCGGCCTTGGAGAGGATCCGCGGGAAGCCCGGGCCGCCGCGAAGGGGCTCCAGGAACGGACAGTGCACGGCGATGAAGTCGTAGGTGTGGACTTCTCGGGCGCAGCTGCTGCCCGGGACGCCGTTGCGGCCGGACCGGTACCGGTTCCAGGCCCGATCGCAGCGCCGGGCGCAATCGCGGTCGGTCGAGATCCAGTCGCTGCCGGACTCGATCGCGAGCGCCGCCAGGTACGCGTCGGCGACGAGATTGCCCCGGGCATCCGTTTCGCGACAGAGCTTCGTGACAATCTCCCAGTGGCGGGGCCCTGGATCGATCGACACCGAGTGTTCCGCCGACATCACGTCCTCTGCGAGGCGAGCGCCCCAATTTCTGAACCTTTAACGCGGAACCCGGTATGCGGCGCTCAATCAGCGATGAGCTTGAGTCCCGCGCGCTCGAACCTCCGGAACTCTCCACCGTTGCTCGTGGCGAGCGCCGCTCCCGCCAGTAATGCCGTCGCTGCAATCAGGCAGTCGGGGAGGGTTCCTCGCTTCCGCTCGCCAGCATTGAACAACTCGGCGGCTTGCGCCGCCTCCGTCTCGACGAGCGGAAGCGGCGCACCGACGACTTTGCGCGCCCGTTGGCGATCCTCCTCCGAGACGG
>DATIEW010000050.1:0-2234 GCA_035455585.1 Vicinamibacterales bacterium
CAGCTCGAGGATCCGGCGTCCGGCCTTGCCCGGGACGACGTAGAGCTCGCCGCCGCGCTCGCGCAGCCGCTTCAGCGCCCCGATCAGGACACCGAGCCCCGAGGAATCGAGGAACGTGACCGCGGTCAGGTCGCAGACGACGACCGCTGCGCCAGCCTCGATCACCCGCACGACCTCCGTGCGGACGTCGGGGGCCCGGTACGCGTCGAGTTCCCCGGCGGGCGCGATCACGTAGACCGCGGTGCTCGGCTTCTCGACGGTCACTGCGAAGGACATCGGCCTCCCGTTGCGTGACGACGGACGGCCGGCGCAGTGGCCGGCCGTCCTCATCATGCTTTAGGCGTCGCTCGGACGCTGGCTAGTCCCGTACGACGCGTTCGTCGCGAACGATGTCCTCGCGGCGCATCGACCCGAACCCACCCCAGCTCGACCAGAAGACGAGCGAGAGCAGCAGGCCGACGATGCCGACCACCATCAGGATTACGCCGACTGTTGTGATGTCGAGGCCGGAAACCTCCGCGGACACGGCCCACGTGAGGATCGCTCCGACCGCGACGAGGATAAGGCTGACGCTGATGCCCATGAACGATTCTTCCTTTCGCCGGATGTTCGTCCCGCTGGGGACGCCGACAGGAATACCCGAGCGGCGCGTCACGCAAACGCGTGCCTGCCCTGCTCGGCGCCGGGGCAGGCACGCGTGCAGGGTTAGCGGCCGACGACCGAGAGCGTGCGCGCGGCACCGTTCCCGTTCGCCGTATTCAGGTCGAGCGTGACGGTCGCCGTCTGCTGCTTCGGGACCGTGAGGCCGACGATCCGGAAGGCGACCGTGCAGTCGATCGCGAGCGGCGGCTGCGCCTGGCCGACCGTGACGGCCTTGCCGCCGATCGACGCGCGGTAGGTCACGCCCACGGGGGTGCCCGTGGCGTTGTTGGCGCAGAACTCGCGAACGTATGCGGTGACCAGCGGGTTGCGCGTCCCGCCCTTCACGGTGATCGTGCTGTTGCGCATGTCGAGCGGCGGCGCGGCGGCGCGGAAGCGCGCGGCCGCGGGCTTGGCCGTGCCGGACTGGCGGTACAGGCCGCTCTGCCAGAGGCTCCCGTCGGAGTCGCGGTACACGAACCACACGAACAACGGCACCCGCTGGTCCTTCTTGAGCATGGCGATCGCCTGCGAAAGGTAGAGCGCCTGCTGGCCCTCGGTCACCCCGCTCGGCTCGCCCGGCCGCGTCTCGTGCCCGTACTCGGTCACCCAGACAGGGATCTGCTTGCGGCCGAACCACTGGTCGAGCGAGGTCTCGAACCGCGGCAGCGAGGTGAGGGCGACGTTCGGCCAGAGCACCCGCTGCGTCGCCTTCATCCGCACCGGATACGGATACGGATGGTGCGCCCAGGCGTCGAACTTGAGCCGCTTGTTGGCGGCGGCCACGAGCCGTGCGAAGGTGCCCGGTCGCACGCTGTCGGTGACCCCGGCGCGCTTCTTGTCGAGGCCGTGCGAGGAGGTCTCGCCGATCGCTACGAGGGCCTTCTTGCTGCCCGACTTGATGCCGGCGTAGCCGGCGGCGGCGAGCTTCGCGTAGAGCGCCGGGCCGACGATCTTCCCCTGCGCGTTGAACTGGGGCGAGAGGAAGCTGCCCAGGTTGGACTCGTTCCAGATGCCCCAGAAGCGGACGAACGGATACCCGGGATACCGGCCGGAGTAGCGCGACGCGAGCGCGCGCGCGAAGTTCTGGAAGTCGCCCCACTTCTTCGGCAGGAAGGCGGGGCCCTTGCCGCCGTTCGCCCACCTCGGCGTGCCCCAGATGGTGATCAGAACCTCCTGGCCATGGGCCTGCGCGGCACGGACGATCTCGTCCACGTCGTCCAGCCTGTAGGCCGGGTCGAACGGGTCGGTGGCCCGGCGGGGGCGCTCGGGGGCGACGTTCGCCCAGGTCACCAGGGTGCGCACGACGGTGGCGCCGTCTGCGCTCGCGCGGTCGAGTTCGCCCACCCGCTGGTCGCCCCAGCGAAGAGTCGGATCGTCGTGGAAGCCCATCCACATGCGGTCTGCGGCGAACGCGGACGGTGCCGCGACGGCTGCGACGACGCACAGGACGGCGATCAGGCGTGCACGGTTTCTCACGGGCATCTCCTCCTTCTCGGCTGCCCTTTCGGCGTGACGGCCGCACACGGTAGCGGCCGCGTGTGATGGCCGTGTGAGCTTCCCGGCCCGGTCGGCACACATTCGGCACAAAGCCG
>DATIEW010000051.1:0-14136 GCA_035455585.1 Vicinamibacterales bacterium
CGGAAGTTTAGCGACGTCACCGAGCTCACGTACGCGTTGCGTGTCGATTACGTTCTCGAGGGCGGTGTCCGGCGTGACGGAGATTCGGTGAGTGTGAATGCGAGACTGATCCGCATCGGTGATCGAACCCAGATCTGGGCCTCGTCCTATGATTCGGATGAGGGCGGCTCTCCTGCCGCCGCCGACGAGCTGGCCGCGGCGATTGCCTCCTCACTCGATCCCGTGCTGGCAACGGCCGAGCGGCGGTTGCCGTGACCGCTGCCTGGAAGTCTTAGAGTCCTCGAGGGGGTGTTCGGCCCGATCCCTCCCGGGCCGCTCGTTTGAAGGGCGATGGGATCGCCATCGGCGACGGCGCCGCTCTGGCGTCCCAACCGCCCGATTCCGGGGGAGTTCACGGTCGGTCGACGATCGTAATTGTCGTCAACGTCGGTCCGACCGCGAGTGCGAGCAACACCTCGGCGAACCGGCGTGTGAGTGGGGCCGCGCAGCGGTCAGCGATCGGCGGCGACAGCTCCGGGGAGTGTGCCATGGCAGCATCGATTCGAACCCGCCCGTCACTGTTCCTGTTCCTGGCCGGGCTCGCGGTCGCTGGTCCCGTGCCCGCCGCCTGGATGGACACAATCGCCATCGGCGTCGTCTACAACCTCCACGGCTTCCAGGCCAATCTGGACGTTCCCTCGGCTCGGGGTGCACGGCTGGCCGTCGAAGAGATCAATCGAGAGGGCGGTGTCCTCGGCCGGGAGCTGCAGCTCGTGATCGTCGACGGCGTCAGCAATCCCACGGTTATCGAGCACAGGACCTTCCCACTGCTGAAACGGTTCCCCGACATGCCTGCGCTGATGGGCTTGTCGGACACCGACATGGTACTGGCGGCAGCGCCGGTGGCGGCAAACGCGCGGCGTGTCTTTCTGACGTCCGGCGCGACGTCTCCACTTCTGCCCGAGCAGGTACCCGGGTACCTGTTCCTCGCGTGCTTCGGCGACAACGTGCAGGCAGCTGCGGCCGCGGAGGTGGCTTTCCACGACCTGAAGGCACGCTCGGTCGGCGTGCTGTTCGCCACGGACAACACTTACACGAGCCTGCTGCAGGCGTATTTTCGCGAGCGATTCACCGGCCTGGGCGGCGAGGTCGATCTGGTGCGCGAGTACCAGCCTGGTGCGCTGGAGGGGATTGCCGACGGACTCGCCGACGTCGATCTCGTCTTCCTCGCCACCGGATCCGCCGACGAGTCCCTTGCGATCATCCACGACCTGCGCGCAGCCGGTATCGAGGTGCCCGTTTTCGGCGGCGACAGCTACGATTCCGAGCAGCTGTGGCAGCAGCATCCTGACATTCAGAACGTATTCTTTACGACCCACGCGTACCTCGGGGCCGACAACCCCGACCCGGTCGTGCAGGAGTTTCGCCGTGCCTATTCCGACGCGTACGCCATCGCTCCCGATGCCTTTGCCGCCCTCGGCTACGATACCGCCCGTCTCCTGGCGACGGCCATCGAGACTGCGGGCAGCACCGATCCTCTCCTCGTCCGCGAGGCGCTGGCTGGCATTGCCGATTTCGACGGCGTCACTGGCAGCATGCACTACCCGCCAGAAAGCCGCATTCCCCTCAAGGCGGTGACCGTGCTCCTGATTCGCCAGGGGACGCTCGTGCTCTTCCTACAACTGACACCGACGGAGGTGCCGGCCCCGGGGGGCGGCACCGAAGGGGAGATCGACCGCGCGGCGCGGGCGCTGCGAACGGACCTGCGGTGAGCACGCAGGCGCGGGTGTTGGAGGTCTCGTTCGGCACCGCCTGCGGGTGGGCGATCGGTCCAGCCGATCGAGCGCGGTCTTCGGCTACGCGGCGATGTCGCACAGATCCTCGAGGAGCGGTCTCAACCATTTGTCGTACAGTTGCGTGTATGTGCCGTCGGCAAGGAGCGCGCGCAGCGCGATGTCAACCGCGGTCTTGAGTTCGGCGGCGTCGCGTCGCATCACCACACCGTACCGCCCATCCGTGCCCTTGACCGTGGCAACCTGCAGCCGCTGGCCATGCGCGGCGAACCATGCCCCGATTGGGAGATCGTCCACGACGACACCGAGCGCCCCGCGTTCGAGCTCACGATAGATCTCGCCGTTGGAATGGAACCGGACTGGTTCCAGGCCGGATTCGACGGCGTATGCCTCTGCGGGTGTACCTGCGCGGGCGCCGACGACACCTCCGAAACCCGCGAGGCTGTGGACGTGTGCGTCGCCCCGGGAAATCAGCGCCAGAGTCGTTCGCAGGTACGGCTCACTGAACAAGAACCGCGCCTGCCGTTCGGACGTAATCGTCGCCGCGGTGCAGATGAGTTCGAGATCACCCGCCGCGAGCCGATCGAGCAGCTCGGTCCACCGCGACGCCTGGAACGTCAACGCCCGCCCGAGCCGCTGCGCCAGCACCTGCATCAAATCGACCTCGAAACCCCGAAAATCGGGATTGCCGGGCAAGCCGTGACACAGCGGCGGCGGAGGCGCTGCGTCCACACCGACACGCAGAACCGACACTTGCGCGCTCACGGTGCCTCCGCTGCCTGGCCACCGCCCGAATGCAGGACCGCCGGATGGGCCTCACGGGCCGCAAGCTCCTCCCATAGGCATGCGCTCGCGTGCATGCCCCTCCTGAGATGGTCCTCGCTGATCCACTCGTTCGGGGCGTGTGCGTTCTCGCCGGGCGAGCCGAACCCCGCGAGGACAACAGGTGCGCCCAGAACCTCGGAGAAGTCGGTCACGATCGGTATTGAACCACCACCGCCCACGAAGACCGGCTCGCGATTGAACGCGCGGGTGAACGCGCGTGCGGCCGCGCGAATGGCGTGGCTGTTTCGTCCGGTTCGCCATGGACGGGCACTGCCGAGCGGCGTGACCCGAATGCGAATCCCGGCGGGCGCCCCGCTCCTGACGTGAGCCTCGATCTTTTCGAGCACGTCGGCGGGCGACTGTTCCGGCACGAGCCTGAAACTCAGTTTGGCCATCGCGCGCGCGGGCAGGACGCTCTTCGGGCCTTCCCCCGTGTAGCCGCTCAACATCCCCGTCACGTCGAACGACGGCCGCATCCAGCGCCGTTCGAGGAGCGAGTACTCAGCTTCCCCGCCTTCCGCGGGAGCGTCGACCTGTGCAAGAAAGGCGTTCTCGGAGAACGGCACGTGCCGCAGAGCCTCGCGTTCGGCCGCCGGCCACTCCCGCACGCCCGCATAGAATCCGTCGATCGTGATTCGACCCTCCGCATCCTGGAGGCCTGCGACGATCCGACACAGCGCGACAGCGGGATTCATCACCACGCCGCCGTATTCGCCGGAGTGCAGGTCCGTTCGGGGTCCGATCGCCGCTATCTCCACGCCGGCCAGGCCCCGAAGTGACGTTTCGATCGTGGGGACGCCCGGCGCAATCATCGCGGAATCCGAGATGACGACCGCGTCGCAGCGAAGCTCCTCGGCCTCCGCGCGAACGAACGCTGCGATGCCGGACCCGCCGACTTCCTCCTCGCCCTCGATCAGGACGACGACGTTCACCGGAACGCGCCCATGGACAGTCAACCACGCTCCGAGGGCCTTGAGGTGTGCGAACAGCTGTCCCTTGTCATCGGTTGCACCACGCGCGTAGATGCGCTGATCGCGCAGCGTGGGCTCAAATGGCGGCGACGTCCACTCGTCGAGCGGATCGGGGGGCTGGACGTCGTAGTGTCCGTACAGGAGCACGGTCGGCGCTCCCTCGGCGCCGCGCCAGTGGCCGAGCACGAGCGGGTGTCCCCCCGTGGAGACGATCCGCGCGGCCAGACCGGACCGGCGGAGCAGCGCCACCAGCCAGTCGGCCGCGTCGATCATGTCGCGGCGGTGCCGGGGATGCGCGCTCACGCTGGGGATGCTGAGGAATTCGCAGAGCTCGCCGCACGACTGCTCGTAGCCTGCGTCCAGGTGACTCGTCACGGCTGCCGCATTCATCACAGGCTTCCCGAAGAGAAGACGAGATCGAAGTGATCCACGTGTTCACCACGGTCGAGAAGGAATCGATCGTCTTCGGGGTAGAACACGGCGCGCTCGGGCGTCGGCCCCGCGAAGCCGCGGATGGCCTCTTCCGAATCCCACAGCGTGATCAGCAGGAACTCTGCGCGACCGTCTCGGATGCGCCGTAGCGCGAGCAACCCGCGATTGCCTCTGGTCGACTGGTACTCGTGCAACCCCGTCTGCTGCAGATACGCAAGGTAGGTGTCTGCGTCCGCGGCCGCCGTCACACCGTGCCAGACCCTCGCGATCACGACATGCACCACGGCGCCGCGTACCTCGACCGGGCGGCTGCACCTGTAAATAGCCACATACCGGTGCATACTAGCGCCGGCGTATGCACCTGTCAAGCAGCGAATACTGGTGCTATTCTCTTCTGGATGCGTGCCCCTGCTTCGCTCTCGTCCGCGCCGGCACTGCCGTGGAAATTCGTCGGCGGCGATCTCAGTCTCGATTTCGTCAACACCGTGGACTGGACGCCGGCCGGCCCGGTGAAAGACCGTCTGGTCGACATCCATCGGTTGGTGGAGTGGGGTAAGCGGGCAAGCGTGCTCGAACGCGCTGATGTCGCTCGCCTCTCGCGCGTCGCGCAACGGCGGTCCGTGAACGCGCAGCGCGCGTACGAACGCGCCCGATGGGGACGGTGGGTGCTGCAGCGCCTGTACACGTCGATCGCGGAGGAACATGGGTCGAAGCCGGCGCTGGACGATTTCAACGAACTGCGCCGCCTCGCTTCGGCGCGCCGGGCGCTTGCATACCGAAATCAGGCCGGCACCGTGCTCGAATGCCGCTCGACGCAGCCCGACGATCTCGATGCGGTGCTCTGGGCTGTCGTGGGTGCCGCCGAGCGCCTGCTGGTATCGAGCGAGCTCGAACGGTTACGCGTCTGCGCCGGCCGGGACTGCGGATGGCTGTACGTGGACCGCAGCAGGAACGGGCTGCGCCGGTGGTGCGACATGGCGACCTGCGGCACGATCGCGAAATCGCAGCGGCGCGCCGCTCGCCGGAACGCCGCCCGGTCAGCCCCGCGCTCCTGAGACGCGAGTGCCGACCGCATTGTGCTGCAAACGCCTGAGGCCGTGAAATCTTCGATTACAGGAAATGTCGCTCAGTGGTCTTCAGCGTCAGCCGGTAATCAGCCGAGGGCTCGGGGAACCCGAGCGGCGCTCGGTGCGTTCCGGCTTCGACCCAGGAGAAACGATATGTCTGATCGCGGAGCCACGCTACGTCAATTCATGAGTTCGGTCTGGGACCACGGCGACCTCGCCGCGGTCGACCGGCTGGTCGGACCGCAGTATACGATCTACAGCGACCCGGGAGACCCGTGGGACGGACAGACCCTCAGTCGAGAGGGGTTCAAAGAGCGGGTCGTCCGATCGCGCGCCCCCTTCCCCGACCTCCGCTTCGAAATCGATCGGTTGCTCGACGGGGGAGAGCAGATTGCGATCGCCTGGGTGATGCGGGGAACCAACACGGTCCCGATGGGTGACCGACCCGCCACCGGGCGGCAGATCGCCGTGCGCGGCATGACGATTTACCGGTTCGAGGGAGATCGGATCGTCGGGCACCACCAGGTCGTCGATCGCCTCGCGGTGGCGCAGCAGCTGGGCCTGTTCGGTCCGCCCGTCGGTGGTCAGGCAGACTGATCACGGCGGCGGGACAGGACGAAAGTGACGCCCGCCAGCAGGACGACGACGCCGACGGCCATCACCTCGCGCAGCGTCAGCGTCGTCGTCATCGCCACCACGAGCGCGGCGGCCGAGAGTGGAATGAACGGTCCCCCGGGCAACCGCCAGGTCAGCTGCGCCTCTCCAACCTTGCGACGCTGGAGCCGCAGCGTGCCAGTGCAGCGGAGGAAACAGATCGCCAGCGCTGCGCTCGAAGCCAACGCCGTCAGGGAATGGCTGGTGGTGGCTTCAGGACCGTGCGCGGCACTGTATGGCGAGCGTTCACCAGAGTCCACAGGTCGGAAAACGCAGCGTCCCCCTACGTCAGATCACTCGGATCACCCAGCGGCCGCCCGTCATGCGAAGACGCCGTCCCGTGTGGTCGGCTTCGGCGCCGACAACCTTCAGTCGACCCTCAGGCTGTCGATCGGGTCGGCGCGTCCCGCCCGGGTCGCGGGCACGAGGGCGGCCAGGGCTGAGGCCACGCCAAGGGATCCCACCGAAGAGGCGAGCACCGGCGCGTCCAACGGCGAGAGGTTTACCAGCAGGCTCTGGACATAGCCCGCCGATGCCACCGTGCCACCGATGCCGATCGCGAGGCCGGCTGCGGCCGTCCCCAGGGCGTCACGTTCGACGAGCCACACGAGCCGTGACCGCCCGGCGCCCAGTGCGGCTCGCACCGCCAGCTCAGGCATGCGCTGTGAGACGACGAAGCTCGTCACGCCGAAGATGCCGGCCGTCGTCAGACCCAGCGCGAACGCCGCGAAGACGCCCATCAGCCAAGCGTTGAATCGCGGCGAGGCGAGCCTCCGATCGATGATCCGGTCCACCGGCCCGACGTCGTAGAGTGGCACCATCGGGTCGACCGAGGCCACCGCCGCCCGCATGGCCAGAGCGACCTCGTCGGCTGGGGCGTCCGAGCGAACGATGAGGCTGCGCGTCGTCCAGATCGACTGCGCCTCTGGCAGGTAGTAGACGGGCACGGGTGGTGTCTCGAGGCCCGTTTCCCGCACGTCGGCCACGACGCCGATGATTCCGCACGGGCAGGCCACGTCTCCTGAGGTGATGTGCAGCCGGGTGCCGAGCAGATCGGCACCGAGGTTCAGCTGGCGCGCCATGGTCTCGTTGATCACGACGACCGCCGGGGCGCGCGCGTCGTCCAGCGCCGTGAACAACCGGCCCTCGCGCAGGGGAATCCGGAGCGTCGCAAAGTAGTCCGGTCCGACGGCCCGCAGCTGACCCTGGCTCCAGTCGCTCACCGGCGGGAATGGGGGCCGATCGACGGCGTAGCTGTAGGTCGTCAGCCCGGTCATCGGCAGTCGTGTCGTGACCGACACGTTCGCGATATGCGGCATGGCGCGCAGCCGCTCCGCAACTTCGTGGTAGAACGTCGCGCGCTGGGCGGCTTCGGGATATCGGCTGCGCGGCGGCGTCACTGTCGCGGCCATGAGACCCGCCGGGACGAAGCCCGGATCAGTCGTCAACAGACCGTAGAGGCTGCGCGCGACGAGTCCGAAACCGGAGAACAGCATCACGGCCACCGCGATCTGTACTACCAGCACCGCGCGTCGGATGCGGTGACTCGAGTCCGCGCGTACAAGGCCGCCGGCGATCGGGCTGCGCCAGCCTTCTCGTCCGGCCATGACTGCCGACACCAGGCCAACGCCGAGACCGACGACGACCGCCAGCCCGGTCACGAACGCCAGGACCTGGCCGTCGACGACGATGTTCTCGACGCGCGGCAGGTTGCCCGGCTGGAGCGCGATGACGAGCGACGTCAATACGTACGCCAGCCCGAGCCCGACACCGGCGCTCACCAGCGACAGCAGCGTCGTCTCGACGAGGTTCTGGCGGATCAGACGGGCGCGGCCTGCGCCCAGAGCCTGGCGGAGCGCGAACTCTCGCTTTCGCGCGGTGAGCTGTGCAATCTGCAGGCTGAGGACATTGGCGCAGGCCAGCAGCATGAGCAGGCCTACGCCGCCTGACAACGCCACCAGCGCGGGAGCAACCTGGCCGACCAGCTGGTCGTGCAGCGGCACAATGACGGCATGCCACTCGCCGTCCGTGTCCGGGTGGGTGCGCGCGAGCGTCGCCGATACGGCGTCCAGCTGCGCCTGCGCGACCGACAGCGACGTGTCCGGCCGCAGCCGGCCGACGACCCGGACGAACTTTGCGCCGCGGGCCTGGAAGATGCCGAAGTCGAACACCAGCGGCAGCCAGAGATCGGTGTCCGGCGCCAGCGCGACGTCTTCGGCAAGCACGCCGATCACCCGCCGAAGCTCGTCGTTGATGAGGAGCCTGAGCCCGATGATGTCTGGATCGCCACCGAAGCGGCTGATCCACAACCGGTGGCCGACGATAACGACGCCGGCGCTCTCCGGACGTTCGTCCGAAGCCGCGAAGCCTCGCCCGAGGGCCACCGGCACTCCGAGCAGGTCGAGCAGGTTCGATTGCGCCGCCGTCGCGGGCACGCGGTGCGCGTCATCGCCCATGACCACGGTCACCGTGGAGGTCGTGTACCCGGCCAGCTCTGCGAACGCGTCAGCCGACGCGCGCCAGTCGACGAGGTTGGCCGGGGACGTCGGGTACCGTGGCAGGTTTCGCCGTGGATTGCTGTCCCAGACCTGGACGAGTTCGTCCGGCGCGGGGAATGGGAGTGGGCGAAGGAGAATCCCGCTGACGACGCTGAACATCGTGGCGGCGATGCCGATGCCGAGCGACAGCGCCACCAACGTCGTCAAGGGGAACGACGGCGTGCGACGCCACTGACGCACGGCATGGCGGACATCGAGCAGCAGGTTTGACATCAGCATTCGCCTCCTCGAACCCTCCGAGGGCTCGAGCCGTGGTCGACGCTCTACGCGTGAAGCCAGCCACGACCGTCCGAGATCTGCAATCGCGCGCAGCAGAACGACGAGGGCGGCCAGGGACCCATGGTCCCGCGTCTCGGCACGGACGCGGTCACGGAACATCTCCACGGCGGCACGCTCAAGCCCGGGATCGAGTCGAAGGGGCATCCAGCGGAGTGCGCCACGGTAGGCTGCCTCGGCCCACCGCACCGGACGGGCGTCGCCGCGGTCCGTCATCTCGACCGTCTCGGGTGCGCCAGTACGCGTCGAGCGGCGGCCGCCCGCACCTGGTCCTGCAGGCGGAGGGCCTCGGTCTGCAGCACCTGGCGGCCGAAGTCCGTGATGCGGAAGTACTGCCGTCGCTCGTTGCCAGCGTCGCGCGCCGCGCGGCGGTCGGCGGCTGCGACGAGTCCCTGCTGAACCAGCTTGTGCAGGCGGCGATACAGGTTCGCGGGTTCGAGGCGGAGCCGGCCCGCCGTGCGCTGCTCAACGGCCTTCGCCAGGCCGTAGCCGTGCAGATCGTGCTCGTGCAGGGCGAGCAGGACCTCGAACTCGATGGGCGTCAGTGGTAGCTGCGCCGCCGCGTGACGCCATGGTGGTCGCGATGTCAGTGACATTCAGGCATATTATTATTCTAATAATACGCGCTGTCAACACGCGCGGGAAACCGGTCGCGGGCCATCGGTCATGAGGAATCCGACTATCTTCCTATCCCGCTTCAGCCGGAGTCGTAGAACCCGTCTTCCGCCAGCACGCTGCGGCAGTAGTCGGCCTGCGCAGCGGCTACATAGAATGCCGCACCGTGGCGTGGCGCGCCGAACAGGATGGACCGGCCGATTTCCTCGACCTGCACCCCATAGTCCACGCCGCGCCTCGTCAACAATTCCTCGATCCGCCTGGCTTCCCTGATTGACGACGCCGTGTAGACCTGCTCGGGCTCACGAAGAGCATCTGGTTCCACGCGGGCCATGGCTGCACTATATGAGAATGCCGCCGCCGAGGGCCATTGCGTGCCACTGGTGGACGGTAACAGTCATTTCGAAAGTCAGGCAATGCGTCGCGTGAGGCCGGCATGGCGGCCGCGCTCACGCGGCGCGTTCGCCACGGTGCCGCTCGGACTCGCGGTCGGGGCGGCGTTGACGGCCAATGACCATCGTCGGCGGAACGTGAACGGTCAGCGATCGGTGGCGATCGGCGTTTCCCACGTCCCGCTCTCCGCCGATCGATACACTGCCTCGATGCAGGCCATGTTGGCGACGGCGTCCTCGAGCGGGGCGGCAACCTGGCGGCCGTCCAGCACGGCAGCGGCGAACAGATCCGCCTGGATCGTGAACTGATCGCAGATTGGCATCTCGATCGTCTCGGCTCCGCTTCCGAAGAGGTCCGCCCCGGTATCCACCACGATCCGGCAGGGCCGATCGGGCGGCGCGTTGAACGGAATCTCGATGTCGATGCGCCCCGTCGTCCCGAAGATCTGCATCCTCTGATACGGCACCATCTGCGTGCTGCACGTCCCGGCAAAATGCCCCGTTCCGAAGTCGAGCAGGAGGGTAGCCATGCGATCGACCTCGAGCACGGGATCCCTGTCGATCAGTCCCGAGACGCGCAGCGGTTCCTGCCCGAAGATGAAGCGCGACGTGTTGATCAGATAGCAGCCGATGTCCATCAGCCCGCCACCGCCGAACTCGCGGACGTTGCGGATGTTCGCCGGATCGTCATTGAAATAACTGAAGTGGCCGAGCATGGATCTCAGCGCGCCGATCCGTCCGTCGCGAACCAGGTTGCGGGCCTCGATCCACTGCGGGTGCGCGCGCACCATGAACGCTTCCTGGATCTGCATCCCGGTGCGATCGCGCACGTCGATCAGCCGCCGCGCGTCCGCCGCGCTCAGGGCAATCGGTTTCTCGCAGAGGACGTGCTTGCCGGCCTCGGCCGCGCGGATCGTCCAGGGCACGTGGAGGTGATTGGGCAGCGGGTTGTAGATGGCGTCGATCTCCGGATCGGCGAGCAGATCCTCGTACGAGCCGTAGGCTCTGGGGATATCGAGCATCGTCGCGGCCTGGCGCGCCCGCGCCATATCCCGCGACGCGATCGCAGCGACCACGGACCTCGCGCTGCGCTTCATCGCCGGGATCACCTTCGTTGCCGCGATCCTGGCGACGCCCAGCACTCCCCAGCGGAGGCGTTCAGCGTCCAGCATCCCTCGCCTGGCGGCCGTGAAGAGCCTCGGGTCCGCCGACCAGATTGTACCGTGACGGGAAGGGCCCTGAGCGGCAGGAGGAGCGATTCGCGCGATGGGGATATGATCCTCTGACGGGATTACCGCATATGCCACCCGCAGTTCGTCATCAGGTCCGGCACCTCCATGCTCCACGACGAGCGCCACGGACGTGTCTGATCGCATCCCTTGGCTTGCTGTGCACGATCGCTCTCGGGGTCGCCCAGGATCCTGACACAGCCCTCCTGCTCGATCCCGCACACCCCGAGATGAAGCGTCAGGCCCCCGCCTTGTACACAGTGCGCCTTGATACGAGCAAGGGGCCGATGACGCTCGAGATCCAGCGCAGCTGGTCGCCCCACGGTGCCGACCGCTTCTACAACCTCGTCCGCCATGGCTTCTACGACGGCGCGCGGTTCTTCCGGATTCGGGCGGGACAGTGGGTCCAGTTCGGGATCCCGGGCGACCCGCGGGTTGGCCGCGCCTGGCGCGCGCAGGCGATCCCGGACGATCCGCGCGTTCTCTCGAACGTGCGAGGCACGATCGCCTACGCGTTCCGCGATCCGAACGGACGGACGACGCAGGTGTTCATCAACCTGCGCGACAATTCGGCGACCCACGACGCCGAGCCGTTCGTGCCGTTCGCCAGAGTGATCGAGGGGATGGACGTCGCCGACACGCTGTACGCCGAGTACGGCGAGAAGTCCGGCGGCGGCATCCGGGCCGGGCGCCAGGACCGCTTGTTCGAGGAAGGGAACGCCTATCTCGAGCGCGAGTTCCCCCGGCTGGACTTCATACGCCGGGCGAGTCTCGTGCGGTGATTGGACAGGAGATCAGGAGATCAGGAGATAAGAACAGGAGGTCAGGAGATCAGGAGAAGAACAACAGGAGATCACGAGCTCAGGAGATGCTCTTTCACTCACTCATGACCCCGGAATTCACTTGAATTGAGATGAATCCCGGGCTGGTTCTGAGTCATGAGTCAAGTTTTCGACTCCGAGCTCGTCGGTCAAGGCCGTCCGCGCGCTTGCCCCACCGAAGCGCAAAGCGCGAAGGCGGGCCAGCGCGGCGTTGTCAAACGATGACACCTAGCGAGGCGGAGCCGCTCGCCGGTCTGAAGCGGAGCCTCGCTAGATTTTCCGGTCTCATTCACTGATTCAAGATCTCCTGATCTCCTGATCTCCTGATCTCCTGTTCTTATCTCCTGATCTCCTGACCTCCTGTTGTCCGCCCGAAGTCCGGAGCCTCCATCAGGATCCACGTGTTCGGATCGAGCACGACGGCGGACGGCTCGCGCTCCGCCGCGATCACGAAGCGCCCGGTCGCCTGCACGAGCTCGATGCGCTCCAGCCGCGGACGGCCGCCGGCGTCCGCGATGCCGATTTCGATCGGGATGCGGAAGGCGGGACCGGCCTGTACCTGGGCGAGTTCGATCTGAATCTGCTGTGCCGTCGCGTCGTAGCGCCACGTCCCCTTCAGCTTCGGCATGCCGGGCCGCTCGAGCCACTGCTCGAAGAACCACGACAACTCCGTCCCGGCGGCACGCTCCATGACGCGCCGGAAATCGTCCGTCGACGCGTTCTGGTTCCTGTAGCGGCGGTAGTACTCGCGGACGCCTGACCAGAACCGTTCCGTGCCTGCGAGGCCTCGGAGCATGTGCAGCACCCATCCACCCTTCTGATAGACCAGGCGGTTCAGCACCGTGCTCATGTCCGAGATGTTGCGGTGGATTACCGGTTGGCCGGGCAGCTTCAGCTGCGCCTGGCTGATGATCCTGACGTCGTTCTGCAGGCCCCTTACGAACGCATCGCGACCGTCGTACTGCTCCGTGTACAGATGAGTGAAGTAGGTGGCGAACCCCTCGCTCAGCCACACATCGTCCCAGTCGTTCTCGGTGACGGCGTTGCCCCACCACTGGTGGGCGACCTCGTGCACGACCGGTGCCCGTCCGCTCGCGACGCCCTTCTCTCCATAGAAGATGATCGAGGCGTGTTCGGTTCCGCCGCCGAGTCCCGCGGCCTGCACGTGGCCGAGCTTCTCGTACGCGTACGGGCCGATCCGGTCGCTGAAGAACTCGAACGCCCGCCGCCCCGTGAACTCGAACAGCTCGTACGCCTTCTCGCGATCCTGCGGGAACACCCACACCTGCTGCGGGATGCCGCGCACCACGTCGTAATGATGCACGGCGAACCTCGCCATCCCGATCGCGTAGAGCCACGAGGCGATCGGCACGGACTGCTTCCAGTGCGTCCGCCGCAGCCCTCCGGGCATGTCCAGCTCCTCCACGAGCAGGCCGTTGGCGACGACCTGGTAGTGGGCGGGAGCGGTGACGAGGAACTCACCGGTCGCCTTGTCGTACGGATGGTCGATCATCGGCAGCCACTGTCGGGCCCGGTTCGGCCAGTTCTCGCTGAACGCGGTGCGCTCGCCGTGGATGTTGCTGATGATGCGCAGGCCCTGTGCCGGAACGCCGCGGTAGTCGACGGTGACCTCTGCCTGGTCGCCCGCCGCCGACGGCCGGAGCAGCTCGACGCGGAGGCGGTTGGCCTGATGCGTGAACCGGGCCGGTCGCCCGTCAACCCTCACGGCCGACACGGTCATGCCCTTGCCGGCTGCCGCGGAGGTGAGGTCCAGGAAGACCTCGGTGATTCCCGCGTGGAGCTTCAGCGTTGCCGTGGCCTCGCCGGAGATCTCGTTGTCGGCATCGCCGATCGTCAAGCGGAACGTGTAGTGGATCGCGTCCACTCCCGGCTGACGCGGGTAGGTATCCGCCCGTGCGATCGCTGCGGTCACCACGATAATGGCCACCGACAGGATGGCCGGTGCAGACCGGCGCTCGAAAGGTATGATCCGCGCGTTGTTTCCCCGGACCGCAGCGACCTGGTCGTGCCGATCACGCAATGAGGGAGACAGCTTAGGCTGCATAGAATGCGAAGATTACAACGAATGGCGGGAATGTCGATGAACCGCCCATACGGATGGAGCCTTGCCGCCGCCCTGTGCCTTGGGCCGCTCAGCGCCGGTGCCGCCGCGCAGGAGCTTTCGAACGATGCTTTCCGCGTAGGGTACGACTCGTCGGGCATCAGGAGTCTGAAGCGGACGAACGACGTGCACGACACGGATTACATCGCCGCGAATGGCGTCCTCGGACGCCTTTTCGTGCGCTACCGCACGACAGTCAACGGACACTGGCGCGAGCTCCGCGACATGCTGCTGACGGCATCACCGAATGGTGGTCAGTCGATTGGCTATACGCTCGGGACGCTGCCGCCGAGCCTCGCCGCCCGGAGCTCGCCCAGCGCCGCCGTAGGAGCCGGCGGGCTGCGGGCGCTGAATGACGGGCATGGTCCGCTCGGTCCCGACCCGTCCGGTCGCGGGCGCGGA